>CAYFQZ010000373.1:0-30208 GCA_964345305.1 uncultured Ignavibacteria bacterium
CGCCTCCAGGAATCTACGAGCCCATTGCTGATAAACCCCTGTCCGCTGGGACTGGTGGTACGCACCCTCATCCCAATTCAGCCCCAGCCACTTTATGCTCTCCAGGATGGCATCCACCATCTCCGGGCTGGAGCGGGACACGTCCGTGTCCTCTATTCGCAAGATGAATTTCCCTTTGTGATGGCGGGCGAAAAGCCAGTTGTAGATGGTGGTTCGTGCGGTGCCGACGTGGAGGAAACCGGACGGGCTGGGAGCCATCCGGACTCTGATCTCACTCATACCTCTGGTCCCCTAACATACCCTCCGATTCGGCTTCGGGTCTCTGCAAAGGCTGAACCACAACTCTGGCTTTCTCCTGCTCCAGATGAAATTTCACTCCTCCCAGTCCCCTTGCCAGCAGGTTGTAAATCCAGGCGAACACAGCGGTGAAGACCGCACCAAGGACGGCGTAGAATACGGCCAGGAAGAACACCATGAAGATGCTCACCGCCCCGGTCAGGCCGCGCATGGCGTCAAATTCGCCGCCCATCTGGCTCAGGAATCCGCCCACCATGGTGAGCATCATGGCATATAGAATCCCGGCAATGAAGCCAAAGATCCCACACAGGATGAAGGCGATCTTTACCACCGACCAAATGTCGATCCTTCTGATCTCGTAAGTCATGTCCCTCCCTCTGGTTTTGAGTTTTCATATCTTATCGGAACACAGATATGAGCGCATTAGCCTCATCACGTCTGGATTATACGAAATGTTCCAACAGGAGGCAACAGGTTTCACGGTGAATCAGAAAAGACGCAAGAATGCGGCACCTGAAGCTTATCTGCCGGCGCGAACGACGAGGAGAATGTCACTCCCTGCTGTTTTCCAGCGCAAAGGTGGGATTTAACTTTAATCGTCACGGATCAGGCCGATAACTAGTAGGACGGGGCGATAGCGCGTCAATTGCGAAAGTGAAAAGGGGCTTTGAAGCCGTCCACTTTACGATTCGTCGATCGAGGTAAACGCCGTGGAAACTATCAAGAAGATGTTGCTCATCTTCGTGGTGAACACCGTGGTGATGCTGGTTTCCTGGGCGGCCCTGAGCCTGCTGCTCTTGGGAGTGCGGACCGCTATCGGACCGGACGCCGCCCTGGTCAAGATATTCTCCATACACTCATACATCATAGTCATGTTTTTCTATGCCTTTTATCTGATCTTCGACCTGTGTGAATACTTCACCGCCGAAACCGAAAGGAGAAAGTGAAAGCACAGCTATTAGACAAGCTGGTTGATGGTAACCCGCAATACGGTTTGTTCCTCCACCTGATCTTCATTCGGGCCGTCAGGGTGATAGCGTTCAGTCTGGTGCTGACTCTCATCGTCTACCTTCTCTGGCAGGGAAAGTTCACCCTGGGCGCTTTCCTGGGCGGGGCAGCTTCCGGCTTTCTCGTATTTTCGACTCTGGGTTATCTGAAGCGCCGGTTGAGCAATCGGGAGTTGAAGGAAGGCTCATGCAGGTCGGACGATCCAGGCAACCTGGCCGATCCGGAGGAGGTCAGACCCACCACTCCTGTCAAAGACTGAGCCTGGGCATGCTGGGCCAATAACTCTCTTCATCTTCTCGTCTAGTCTTGCCTGCTTGAGCCGAGGCCGCAAAAAGCATTTCGACCTTCCGGTATTTCGGCCCACACAGGATGACACCCAACCCTTTTCGCCTGGGGATAACGGAGGATTAGAGTGCCGTTTCACTGTAGGCTAACGGCCCCTGCGGGAAGAGCTGCTCATTTCATCTGACCCATGGCATTGTACAGCGGGAAGAAGGTGGAGAGGAGTATGACGGCGGAGATGCCGCCGAAGGTCACCAGAATGAGAGGTTCGAGCAAAGTCAAGACCCTCTTGGTGGTTCTCTTCACGTCCTTTTCGAAGTATTGGTTGATCATGACCAGCTGTTCCGCCACCCGCCCGGTCTGCTCTCCCAGAGCTATCATGGTGATCATGAACCCGGGGAAGGGAAGTCCTTTCATGGAGTCGGCAAAGGATTCACCCCGCTTAATCCTTTCCTCTATCGTGTCTATGGCTCTGACGATGGTTTTGTTGCCTATGGTCCCCTTAACCAGACTCAGAGAGGGAAGCAGGCCGAAGCCCGAGCGGAGCAAAAGCGAAAGGTAATGAGAGAAGGTGGTCAAAATGCTCTTCTGCACAACCGAGCCGAAAAGGGGGAACTTCATCTTCAGGTAGCTCAAGGTATAAGATCCGCTCTCGGTCTTGCGGTAAATCAGAACTCCGGCGCCAGCCAGGATGCCGAGGATGACGATGGGAATGACGGAGTTCCTCAGGGTGCTGACGGTAAACCACACCGCCTTGGTGTAAAAGGGAAGCGGGGCTCCCATTTCCAGCACCAGGGCCATCATCCTGGGCATAAGATAAAAGGCATAAAAGCCGCTGACTGCGGTCATGACGCACATGATCAGCACCGGGTACATCAAAGCCTGCTTCAGTTCCGACTGCAGCTCGTCCTGCTTCTCCAGCGACTTGACCAGCTCCTCCAGTACCTCGGGCAGCGTGCCCCCCTGTTCCCCCGCCCTCAAGGCTCCCAGATAGAAAGGGGGAAAGACTTCGGGGTGGGCGGCTATGGCCTCCGAGAAACTCCCGGTGGTTTCGATCCTCTTGCAGATGTCCCCTATAACCTCCTGAAACTTTGGATTCCTTTCCTGTTCTGCGATGTTCTCCAGAGATCTCAAGAGAGGCAGACCGGCGGTAAACATCAGATGCAATTGAATGGTAAAAGAGAGAACGTCCTTGGCGCGGATCCTTCCCGATCCAAAACCCCTGGTTTTTCGGGCAACCTTCGCCTGTACCGAAATCGGGTACAGTCCCATCTCCCGAAGCTGAGCTTCTGCGTCGCCCAGGCTGGAGGCGGGAAGAGTGCCCTTCACCCGTTTGTTTCTGCCATCTACTGCCTGATAGGTGTACTGGGGCATTATCCAATCACCCTCTTGATCTCATCTATGGTGGTTATTCCTTTCACTACCTTCTCTATGCCGTCGTCCAGCATGCCCTTCAGCCCGGCGGCCTTTTCTATGTCGGAGGACAGAGCTTTCTGCAGGATGAGCTGGTTGACCTCCTCGTTCATCTCCAGCACCTCAAATATGCCGATTCTGCCCCGGTAGCCTGTGTGCTTGCATCTTGGACAGCCCTTACCCCGGTAGAAGACCGGATTCTTCAAATCCTTCAACTGTTCGTAGCAAGCAAGCTCTTCCCCGGACGGGGCGTAGCTCTCCTTGCACTTGGGGCAGATCCTCCGAGCCAGCCTCTGGGCTATCACTGCCAGAAGAGAAGTGGACACCACGAAGGGCTCAATGTCCATATCCAGAAGGCGTGCTACCGCCGCCGCCGCGGTGTTGGCGTGCAGAGTGGTGAAGACCAAGTGTCCGGTCATGGATGCCCGGAACGCCATCTCCGCAGTCTCCTCGTCTCTCATCTCCCCCAACAGAATTATGTCCGGGTCGTGGCGCAAGATAGAGCGCAGACCTCTGGCAAAGCTGTATCCGGCCTTTTCATGGATGGGAGACTGCTTGCTCATGGGAAGCTGGTATTCCACCGGATCCTCCAGAGTGATCAGGTTCTTTTCCAGCGTATTCAGGGTGGTAAGGGCGGCATAGAGCGTGGTGGATTTACCCGAGCCGGTGGGACCGGTGATGACTATCATGCCAAAGGGTTTCCGCACCAGTCTCTTTAGCCTCTCCAAGTTGTCCCCCCAGTAACCGAGATCTTCCAGGCCCATCAGGAACTTGGGTTTTTGCAGAATTCTCATCACCACACTCTCCCCATAGAAGACGGGCATGGTGGAGACGCGCACGTCGACTTCCTGGGTATTGTAAGTGAAGCGGAAGCTCCCATCCTGCGGAATCCTCGATTCGGTTATGTCCAAGCTGGCCATGATCTTTATCCTGCTGACCACCGGCCGGTATATCTTCTTGGAGAGGATGAAGGCGGTCTGGAGCACTCCGTCTATCCTGTATCGAACGCGCCCCACGCTCTCGTCGACCTCGATATGCACGTCCGTTGCCCTCTCCTTTATGGCTCGGGCGATCAAGGAATCCACCAATCTGATGAGCGGAGGCGTCTCCTCCTCCACTTCATCCAGGCTCAAAGCCTGGTTCAAGCTCTCCTCCAATACCTTCTCCGGGGAGATGGTCATGCCGTAAAGCTCGTCCACGTAACTTAAGATGGTGTCCTCGTCCGCGATCCTGGGTTCGATGGTCAGCTTGGTGATCTCCCCCAGCTGGTCAATTGCGTTGATGTCATTGGGATTGGCCATGGCAACGGTCAAGACCCCTCCCTCCTTAACCTCCACAGGTATAAGCTTGGACGATCTGGCCAGCTCTTCCGGCACAAGCTTGACCAGTTCGCTATCTATGGGAGTCTGAGAGAAATCCAGGAAAGGAGCTTCCCACTGCTGGCCGACGAATTTCAGAACCTCCTCATGGCTTATGAAGCCCAATCTCTCCAGTATCTCTCCGAACTTGGCACCGGTACGGTTCTTCTCTATCTGCGCCAACTCAAACTGGCTTTTGGTGATCCGTCCGGTCTCCAGCAGCATCTCTCCCAAGGTCTGACTCATTTTTCCCCCTTCTTTGAGCTGAGGTATTTCAATCGATCGCGCACGGCTAACTCCAATTCATCCTTTTTTTCCGAACTGGTGTTTAGAAACAGCCGGTAGAATTTAATGGCCTTTTCCGGCTCTCCGGCCAGATCCCACACTCTACCCAGCCGGTACAGGACCCGGCCGTCTGCCGAGTTGATCCGGTAGGCTTCCTGGCACGACCGGAGGGCTCTGTCAAGCTCCCCCTTTTCCTCATAGATGCCGGCCAAGAGGAGGTTAGCCTGCAGGTGGAACGGGTCGATTTCCAGAAGCCTTTCCAGCTTGCTCTCCGCGGACGCCAGCTCCCCGCTTTGGTAAAGAAGCAGCCCGAAGTTGTATAGCACCTCACAATCCTTGGGTTTCGATGCGTACAGGTAGACAAGTATCTGCTCAGCCTCCTTTAGCCTGCCTGCCTGCAGATAGGCAACTGCCAGGTTCATGTTGGCTTCCGGATGATCCGGATTCAAGCTCAGGGCTCTTCTGTAGGCATTGATGGCCTGACTGAGTTGTTCCTGCCGTTGGTAGGACAGGCCTTTTTTGTAGTATCTATCCGCTCTGGATTCAGACCTCTGCGTAATCTGCAGGTGGCCGGATGCTCGCTCCGGCGGCGGCTCTGCCGGATGCACAGCCGCTATCTCCTCTGTTGGCTCCTCTTCGAACTGGTCCCACCCGCCCTGGTCTGTCATTTCCCACTCCGAATCCTCTTGCGGACCGGGGATGACCTCCGTACCCGCGGCCGTTTCTTGCTCCTGCCCAGACCCTTGTTGGGCGCCCGCATCTTCCTGTCGATCAGTCGAAGGCGGCGGGATGTCCGGCTGCTGCGTTTCAGAGATGGGGTCCTGAGGAGTCGGGCCAAATGGCCTCGGCTCGCCTGTCGACGTCTGTTCGTCTACATCGTCGACCGAACCGCTCGCTTCGTCCGACTGGGACATAGCCGTCATCTCCTCAAGAGGCCTTGCGGCCGGGGCCGGCTCCTCTTCGGTAAGAGGCGACTGAATAGATTCCGCCCGGGACCCGGGCTGGCCCTCAGGTTCAGTAGATATGCTCCCCGATTTTACCGTCTCTTTCGCTCTCTGGAGCGGTTCTCGTCCGGCTCCCGGTTTCTGCTCGGCCTGTGCTGCGGCATTCGATCCTGCGTCCGCTTGTCCTTTCGACGTGCTCGCCTGTCGTTCTTTTGTTGCCGGTGTCCGCCCCCGCTCCGCCATTTTCTTCCTGGCACTTATGGATCGACGCGTCACCGGGGGTTGCGGCTCGGAGGCCGGTCTGAGCACAACCAAATACCCCGCTGCCGATACTGTGCCGATAAAAAGCAGCCCGGCCGTCAAGAGCAGGAGTCTCTTCCGGCCGCGGCGCTTCTGCTTATCTTGTCCTGGCCGATTCTCTTGCCCATCGACAGGCCCTTGCTCGGCCTCCAGTTTATCTACAGCCTTGGTTATCAGTCCCACTTCTTCTACCCGGCAGGTTATGGTGCATTCCCATTCACAACACTCTGCCGCCCAGAGTCCTTGTGCGATTCAGGCTCTCCCAGCCCTCCACCACGTTATGTACCCCGATCTTTCTGCTGCCCTCAATGAAGGCTGACATCATGGCTCTTTCGCACAAGACGTTTATCATCCGGGGGATGCCCCCGGAGAGGTCGTGTATCTTGCCGGTGGACTCGACGGTGAATTGCACCGAAAAGCTGATTCCGGCGACAGACAGCTGATGTTGGATGTAGCACCGGGTCTCTTCAGGCTCAAACGGTTGCAGACGGTATCTTACCAGTATGCGTTGGTCGAGCTGTCTCAGCCTTTCCTCTTGCAGCCTTTCCTCTAATTCCGTCTGGCCGAAAAGTACGACCTGGAGGAGTTTCTGATCCTGAGTTTCCAGATTGGAAAGGAGTCGCAAGCTCTCCAAGAATTCGAAGTCCAGTCTTTGAGCCTCATCCAGAAATATCACCACCTTTTTGGACTGATCCTGAGCGGCCACCAAAAGATCGTAGAGCCTGCAGGCCAACCTCCTCTCGCTCATCTCACCCAGGTGGGACCTCCCCACTCCCAGGCCTTCCAGCACTGCCAGCAGAAGTTCGCTCCCTGATAGATGGGGGTGAAATACGGTTACTATGCAAAGATCCTTTCCCGCCTTGCTCAAAAAGTAGCGGGAAAGCATGGTCTTGCCGGTACCGGGCTCTCCGGTGATCATGGTGAATCCCAGTCCCTCATAGATGCCGTATCGCAGGTGGTTTAGAGCCTCCGCATGCGACCCGGAGAAATAGAACATCCTGGGGTTGGGGGAGACGGAGAAGGGAGTCTCTCTGAACTGGTAGAAGTTTCTGTATGAATCCAGAAGATCGACCCGCAGAAGGCCTTTCCTGACGTTGCGGTCCGGCGCCCCGGCTGTGTGTCCCTGGCCAGCGGGAGTTTCCGGGATTTCGCCCATCCTGGAGGATTTGTATACCAGCTTCATCTTAGCCTTTCTCTTTCTCCAGTCTGGTTATTATCGGCGTCAGGAGTATCACCAGCTCGGCCCTTTGCTCGGTCCTCTCCTTACGCTTGAACAGGTACCCCAACAGAGGCAAATCCCCCAAAAGGGGAATCTTGTGTTCCGAATCGGTCTTCTTGGAGGTGATCAGGCCTCCGATCACCACGGTCTCCCCGTTTTTCATGCGCACCTGGGTGCTGGCCTCGCGGATGTCGATATTGGGGGCTCTGAGCGTTTGATTCTCAAACTGAAATTCCGACCAGGTTGAGGCGTCGCTGACGATAGGAACGACCTGCAGAGTGACGTAATCGTCCGACGAGATATACGGGGTCACTCCCATGGTCAAGCCCAAAAGAACCGTCCTCTGTTCGGGGTAGACGATGGGCTGGCCCACCTCCCCTCCCGCAGAAAGTCCGGTCAACTCCCAGTAGCTTATCACCCTCCCCACATTGATCAGCCCGGTCTGACCGTTCATCACGTTGAGCCTGGGTTTGGACAGAACATTAACCTCCCCGAACCGACCCAGGATATCGACCACCAAATCGGCGTCGTGTCGGGAGGCGGTGAATTCCACCACAGAGCCGGAGAGGCCCAAAGTCTGTTTGCCCGTCAGTTCAATCTTTTTGTTATCCGCCAGGAACGAATGGACCGCCGACCAGTCCACCCCCCACGACTCCTCGCTCTCCAGGGTGACCTGCACCACCTCCGCCTCGATCAGAACTTGCCTTCCCAGGGTGCTTCTCAAATTATCCATGAATTCCTCGGCCATCCTCAGATTCTTCTTTCGGTCGGTGACGGTCACGATGCCGGCCAGTCTGTTTATGAAGTACTTGCCCTCAGCAGAGACTATCTTACCCATTCCCTCTTCAACCTGTTTCCACAGGTCGATGGATTGCTCGTCCGACGTCCCGGTGATCTGGAACTGACCGCTCATTCCCCCCACGTCAGGAATAGACCCCAGTACGTCTCCTCCCACCTGCATCTGGGTGGTAATCTTGTTGGGGATCTGCCCCAGCTCGAAGGTGCGGGTATCGGTGAGCTTCACCTGAAGAGTGGGGCTGTTGATGCTGTACAGGTATTCGGTGCGAGCGAATACGGCTTCCAGCGCTTCCTCCAATGTCAGGTCCTCGAAACTTATGCTGATCCTCGTCCCGGGGTCGACGTCTCGATCCCACACTATGTTGAAGCCAGCCTCCTTGGACAGGGGGATCAGCACATCCTCCAGGGCTATCTCTCTGCCCGAGAAGGAAAAGAGTTTGTCGCTCTCGGGCTCGATCTTCAGCACGGGAGACGGCTTCAAATTGGGGGGCACGGGGGGCGCCTTCTCGGCCTTTTCTTCCATCTTGCTCACGGCCTCATCAACGTCGTGCTGTGCCAGATTGGACGCGCACCCGCACAGAAAAAGCGCACTGAGAAGCAGGGAGATTGCTCTCCTGGTGAAATGGTACCGTATCATGATTCGCCTTCCTTGAATATGGCCGGGCGATCGTAGAAGAAAACAAATGTTTTTCCCCTTCTCCACACGACCACGCTCTCTTCCCGTATCTCCTTGATTTGCCAACCGTCGAATTGCTCTCCTTCGTGCACCCAGGCTTTCCTGCCCCCACACACCAATAGGGCGGCTTTTCGGCTGTCGCTGATAAGAATGGCCTTAACCAACACGCGGTCTTGAGATTTAGCCTGGTCTTTTTCACCCTGCCGGCTTGGTGTTTGCGGTTCACTGCCGGCCGTGCCGGCTCGCTCGCCCTCGGCCAGCGACCTCTCTATCTCCTTTATCTCCTTGCGAAGTTTCTTCTCCTCGAGACTGGCTTTCAGATACTCTATTTCCTTCTGGGTCAGCTTGAGCTTATCCTGTAATTCCGCGGCCCTTGGATCCTCGGCTCGGAAGGGATCCTTCAACTTCTCCATGGCCTTGAAAAGAGGAGACTTTTCCGGCACCTCCTGCTCCGGCTTGGGGATTCTCCTTGTGCTTCGCTGTGAGGATCGGGTTCTGTCCGGCGGCGCTTCCGTTCCGCCTGAGGTCATGAACTTTAGAAGGAAAAACCCCACCAGGACGACGCCTACCGTTCCCGCCCCCAGGACAAGAAACTTCCTGGAGCTAGGGCTTTTGAGCAATTGCATCTTGCGAACCTTTCGGTATTATGTAGTATTTGAGCCCCACCCTCAAGCGCCCTGGCACCCCTACATCCGTGCCTCCGATGGTCAAAACCTCCACCACAAAGGGAAAGTTCTTGAATTCCCTCAACATCTTTATCACCTGGTCATAGGAGGAATAATTCTTTATCCCGATCTTGAGCGGCACTTCATTTACAGCCACCACATCGGGGAAGTCTCTGCTTTTGCGCTCGTTCTCCACCTTGACCTCGGCCTCTAATTCCAATCGAGACAGGAAGGACCTGATGAATTTCTCCATCAGGATCTTATTGGCCATCGCATCCTGCGCCCGCGGAATTTCCACCAGCACCTTGCCGCTCATCCTTCTTTCTTCCAGGGACGCCTCCAAGTTCTTAAGGTACTGCAGCCTTTCCGCCGACTTCCTCATGTGTTCTCGCTCTTCTCCAATCTGGCCCCCGAGCGATTTGATTTTCTTCGTCCCCAAAACAGCGATCACCAGGACAAGAAATCCGAAGATGATAACTATGGTTTTCTCCCTGCTCATTTAGATTTCCAGTTGATAAGTGATCTTGAATTCAACATTGCTGCCCCGCAGTTCTCTTTCCGTTAGCCTGACCCCGGAAAAGAGCGGCGATCTTTCGAAGTAGCTCTGGGTTTCTTCCACCTTCAGAAGTGAGGCTATCTCGTCGGACCCTTCTGCCACGCCGGTTACCTCCCCCCGCCACACTCTTTTCATCTGTCTTAAGGTGAGAGTCTTCAGGGCCACACCCGGCGGAACCACGGCGGCCACCTCCATCAGGATGTCAGACCAGGGAGGTTGAGAGGACTCGATGGATTGAGAAATGAATTCCAGAGACATTTCTCTAAGGCGCTCTTCCTTCATTCTGATCTCGCCCTTTATCCCGCCGTGAAAGGAATTAAGGTTGATCAAATCGAGCGAAAACCGTGAGATAAACACAGCAAAAACCAGCAGCACTCCCAACGATGCAGTGGACGATACCGCCAGTGTTCTCTTGACCTTCTTCTTTTCCTGAACCGAGAACGGTACGAATCCAAAACTGCAGCGGACCGGATCCAGAAGAGCCAGCCCCAAACATCCGGCGTGAACGTTAGTCGACTTTTCCACCCCCCGGAAGGCGCTTTTAGGGTCGAAGGCGACAATCTCGGCTGAGGCCTTTTGTCGTAGACTGGGGGCCACTTCTGACACAGCGGAGTTTCCGGCAAATACCAGTCTGCCCACCCTGTCCTCCGGATATGCCTCGTTATAAAACAGGAGGGTGCGGTAGATATCCTTGGCCAACATTGAATGGTCAGGATCTTTGCCCTCCTCGGCCACGCTGACCTCTCGGGTCAGCCGGATTTCTGCGCCCTTCAGGACTACGATTCGGCTGGAGGGCCGGTCAATATCGACAAAGGCCAATGGTTCTTCCGAAAGGATCCCCGTCTCTTCCAGCAGGCATCGCACGGCAGCCGGATAGGTCGTGTACACGCTGGGCTTGATTCGAGAATCGGCAAACCTCAGCGAAAGCTTTTCCAGAGCATCTCTTTTCAGACCAGCCGTCAGGATTTTTCTGTTGGCCTTGCCCCCCGGACCCGGCGCTTCACCTATGTCGTGGTCCTTGAACTGATAATCGCCTCCAAAGGCTTTTACGACCTCGGCCTCCAGCGCCGATCTGAGCATTTTCTTTTTCAGGTCTGGTATGAGGAAGACCTTATGAAAGGTGTCCTCCAGGGCGGCTGAGACCCTTATTTCATCGACGCTCGCGGATATAGATTTGAGATAATCTCCGAGAGACTTATTGGGATTCGGATCGGCCAATTCGTGGGAGAGGGTCACCCTCATTCCCTTCCTCTCCCTCTCCACGCCGGTTATGTTTATCTTTTTGTCCGTGAAGTCCAGGCAGAGTATCATCTGAATGCGCTCCCCTAAGGACAGATATCGTCGCCGCCGCACCCCTCGTCCGTCTTATTGGGGCCAGCGGAATAGAATGCGTGATTAAAGGAATCCCAGCAGTATTCGATTCCCCAGGGATCCACCAGGTGATCGGGATTCCGTAACAGGCCGGCGCTGACTAAAGACTCAGTTCCGGTTACTAGGCCCCAGTCGGTGGTGCTGTCTGAATTGCCTGGTGCGTCAGTGGAGTCTTCGTCCACGAACCCATCCCCGTCATCGTCGTTTTCAGCCAGTATCTCTCCCGCGCCGTTTAATACGGCCACCTCCTCCTCTATCTCTCTTTTCCACGCGGTCAGGGATGCCAGCTCGTTGGCTGAAAGGTAAATCAGTATGTCATCAAAATCTTCCGTCGTTCCATCCTGAGTATATTGCCCATCGGTCAAATCGCCGTTGCTCTCATCAAAGTGCAAGTTCGACCCGCTGGAGATGAGAACCATCGCCGTGTTTCCTATGGATTCTCCGTCTACTACCAGTTGGGAAAAAGGCGACCCTTCCGTGGTTGCCACGTAAGCATAATACTTCCCGGCGTAGATCTCGTCCTTCTGGGCGTTGGGAGAAAGATCCAGCTCGTCAACGGGGACAGCGTATCCGGAATCCGGGGAAGGTAAAACCAGGTAATTTTCATAATAGCCCAGAAGCGCGTCTCTGATGCTCTGCATCTCCTCCTTGGTCTTCACTTCCCTCTGTCTCTTGGCGATGGCCGCAAACAGACCTATGCCCGAGACCATGAGAAGGCCGATGATGGCCATAGTTATGGCCAGCTCCAGGAGAGTGAACCCCTCCCGAGAACACCCACCGGCTATCTGACAATCTGCGATTTTCATTTGTCTTCCAATAGACAAAAGAGTTTGACACTGACGCCAAGACTGGAAAGAGGACAACCGAAGAGGCGGTATCCCCTGCCTGCCCGTAGACGAAACGCAACACACGGGACTCAAGATAGCCAGATAGGTTGGGAGTGGACGCCGTCTCTCGCAGCGCCCTCTCCCAACCGATCATATTCCCCGCTTAGTCCACGAAGTAGTAAAGGCTGATCTTCGCGGTACCGGTGTAGGTCGAGCTGGAAACGACGAATCCGGTGCTGTCTATTCCGTCGTCCAGCTGCTTGTCCACGTTCTCCGCGACATCCGGAGGAAGATTGACCCTGATGTAGTTACCATTCCTGTGGGCAACCGGAGTGCCTAAGGTGTCGGCACCGAAGAAGTACTTGGCTCCGAATGGACTCCTCTTGCTTTCGTAGGCCAGCTCTTCCGTCTCTATGTCAAACCAGACGGAAGAGTCGGTATCGAAATAGCCGTCAGCATCGGTGTCGCCTGGTAGCTGCAGGAACCTGTCGAAGTAAGTATAGACCGCTCCGTAGAGTCCTCGCAAATCGGATATCTGTCTTTTGATCTTGGCGTTCTTGATCATCTGGGCACCTCCCAGAATGGCTCCGATCAAGAGACCGATGATCACCAGTCCGATAGCCAGCTCAACTAAGGTAAATCCAGCCTGGCTCGAAAAGAGCTTTCTCATAGCCTTCATTCTTTTTCACCCCCCTTCTCTGGCTTTTTAGGGTTTATGGTCTTCCGATCTCTGCCGGTTAGTCAAAACCAGCAACCAACGGGACGAACATCAGCATCCGCCATCCCTCCGGCTCCCCCACCACGCCCTTAAGCTTCTTGCTGCTTCCTTACGCCCCGTCTTATCTGAAATTCGACGGCAAAACTCCCCCCTTTTTCAGTTTAAGCCAGACCTTCTGAAAAGTGCCCTCCGCGGGAAAGAAGATCAACGTATTGTTTTCCCGCGGCCGACCCCGACACTTTCGCTCTTCAGACTTATCGGTCAACTGGTTACGACCTTTAGAAAATACTGGTCACGAAGCTGTTTCCCCCCTGTCTATTAGGCTCCTATCTTCTACCTTGGAGTTCCCACCAAGGGTTTAGCAATGTCTGTGCCGCTTTCGTGCCGACTGCTAAGCGTCACAGTTAGCACGTTAAATATTAACAGCTTAGGTCTATGAGGCCGGATCGGGAAGAAGCTTCCGTCGCCGCCGGGGGGTTTTGCGCTACAGAGAAAAATATTGGAATGTTTCCATACTGTGCAGAACCGCCCCCACAGCAGAGTTTTTGTCTTTCTGCCCCCGGCGGGCTGTTCCCAACCGTTAGCAAAACTACTGCAACTTCCCTCAGGAGAGGATCAGCTTCAGGCAGGTATGGTTGAACCACTCGGGCAATGCAAGGATTTCAACTCGGGAAGAGAGGTTAGAGGCGTCTCCTTAAGAGCAGGTCGTCCTGAGGCGTGGAGAGAAGATGCAGGGAAGTTCAGATACGGCTTAAGGCTCTCGCTTCTTCCTCTGGACCGTCTTAAGTCTTTTCTGGTACTCCTTGTTCTCCGGATCCAGGCGTAGTGCCTCCTCCAGTTCGGCTATGGCCAGGTCGAGTTCACCTTTAAGCTCATACACCATGCCCAGTCTCCAGTGCGCCGCCGCCCAGTCGGGGGTATTCTTCCTGGGTTCGACCTCCAGATACCGTTTGAAACATCTTTCAGCCCTGTCCAGGCTGTCTTCGGCAAAGACGTAGGTCCTTCCGATCTGGTACAAGGCAAGGGTCTCTTCAGGATACTTCTCCAGCAGGTTCTCAAAAACCTCTACCGCCTGATCATACTTCCTCTGCCGCTGCAAGTAGTAGCCCCACTGGTAGGTGGGCCAATGAAGGAGGGTGGTATCCAACCGGGAAGCTTCCCTAAGATAGCTTTCGGTCTTGGAGGTATCGTCTCTTGCCTCCCAGTAGGACGCCCAGGCTATGGCGCCGTACAGCGAGTCCATCTCCTGCAGGATTTCAATGTGGTGTTCGGCCTTGCGCTTATCCCCACCGGCGATTCCGGGAGCCATCACCAGGTATTGCGCCAGGTCAAACCTGGCCTGTATGCTGGCCGAATCCAGAGCCACCGCTTTCTCGAATTCCTTTCTGGCCCGGTTGGCCCGAAAGATAGCCTTTAACTTGCTGCCCTCTTGCGCCTGCCTCCCGTGAGCTCGCCCCAGCCAGAGATGATAGTCGGAGACCGAGTCGTCCAGTTTGACTGCTTTCTTCCCGTGTTTGATGGAGTTATCATGGTCGCCTAAAATCAGATATACTTTACACAAGAGGAAGTTAGCTTGTGCATTCTCAGGCTCGCTATCCACCACCTTCAGGAGAACGTCCCTTGCCTGTTCGAATTCCTCTGCATCGATAAGGCTTTTGCCCTCCTCCAAGGTGAAATTCTCCGCGTGGATGGTTCCAGCGAAAAACAGAGCAGCGGGTATTGCCAGAATACAGGCAAGTCTCTTGAATTTGGCAAGCGACAGAGCCGTTGACATGGATTCCTCCAGTGAGAGTTGGCCTTGAATAACTATACGCAGAGCCTTATCGGGTTGTTCCGGGCGTTATCAGGGCTACAAAAACTCAATCAGCCTCTCCATCTCGCCTGCGGTGTTGTAGAAATGCGGTGCCACCCGTATGCTCCCCTCCCGAAAAGCGGCCTTGACGTCGTTCTTGCGGAGAAGCTCAAAGAGCTGCCTGGTATCCTTCCCGCAAAAGGAGAGAATGGATGAACGGTGGTTGGGGTCAAGCGAGCTTGTTATCTGATAGCCCCTATCCTTCAGGGCCTTGATTAACAAATCCAGCAGTGCCCGGTTATGCTTTTCGATCCGGTTGACTCCTATCTCAGAGAGCAATCCAAGAGAGCAGTGCATGATCCAGATGGCGGAGTACGGATACGTTCCTATCTCGAATTTGCGGGCCGAAGGAAACGGCTCAAGGTCGAACCTTAAAAGGTCCGAGAAATCGAGTTTCCAGTCCACGCCCAGCCAGCCGAAGAAAGAAGTGTTCACCTTTCTCTTGGCCTCGGAGGATAAGTAAAGGAACCCTGCTCCCAGAGAGGACATCAGCCACTTCTGGGCTCCGCTGGCCAACAGGTCGATCTTGCATTCCTTTACGTCCAGATCAAGATTGCCGATTCCCTGAATTCCGTCCACCACCAAGAAGACATCCTTATCCTCGCAGATCTCGCCTATGGTCTTCAGGTCGTTTCTGAACCCGTTGAAGAACTGCACGAAGCTCAAGGATAAGACTTTCGTCCTCGCATCTATGGCCTTAACGAAGCTATCTGTGTCGAAGCACCTGTTCCTGCTGGGGACAAACTCCACCACCACCCCTTTTTGCCTGAGATTTGTAAACGGATACGTATTTGCCGGGAACTCCACGTCGGGGAGAAGAATCTTATCGCCGGTTTTCAAATCCAGGCCCCAGGCCGCCACGTTCAGCCCGTAGGAGGTGTTGGTGGCAAAAGCGATCTCCTCCGGCTTGGCTTTGATCATCGTCGCGACCATAACTCTGATTTCATCGAGTTTCCTGAAAGCTTCGGCATCAAGGTCTCCTAGCTTTTCCAGTCTGAGGTGCCTGTAATATTCCTCGGTAGCCCTCCAGCTCCTTTCCGGAAGCGGCCCGAAGCTGGCGTGATTGAGAAAGATGAGTCTGTCGGTAAAAGGAAATTCAGATCGGTACTTGGATAAGTCAGTCTCAACTTGGCTCATCTAGACTCCCCTTCCTCGTTGTCGTAGGGACAGGGTTTATCCCTGTCCGAAGAGCTCTCTCAATTGATCTCACCTCTTGGTCTCCTTCTCCGCAAGCGGAGCGGGGCAAACAGGGGGAGAGGTAAGATTTTGGTTCATAAGAAAATACGCCCAGAGGGATTCGAACCCCCAACCGTCTGATCCGTAGTCAGGCGCTCTATCCAGTTGAGCTATGGGCGCAGGTTTCTCACATTCTCTACGCGAAGAATATAAACAAAATTTCAGCAAAATAAAGACAAAATTCGACGGGAAAGAAACGGGCTAAAGCTGAAGCCCCACCCCTACACGCCTTTCTCAAGAAGCGGTCGAGATCATCTATAGACGGACGGTCTGGTCCCGTCTGTTGCCGGTGGATATCATGAAAATCGGGGCATCAAGTTGCTTGGAGATGTAATCCACGTATCTCTTTGCCTCGTCCGGCAATTCCTTCAGCCTGGTTGTGCCGCTGGTGCCGCCCTTCCAACCAGCAAGCTCTCTGTAGACCGGCCGGCAATTCTGCAGTACGCGCAGGTCGGGCACGAAGTCGGTCAAGGTCTTTCCTCTGTACTTGTAAGCCACGCAGACCTTGATCTTGTCCAGCACGTCCAGCACGTCCAGCTTGGTCAAGGCGATCTTGGATACGCCATTGATGCGAAACGAGTATTTCAGAAGCAGCAGATCCAACCAGCCGCATCTTCTGGGTCTGCCGGTGGTGGCTCCAAACTCGTTGCCGTTCTCCCTCAGGGTTTCTCCCAGCTTGGTCTTCTCCTCGCTGGGGAAGGGACCATCGCCCACCCTGGTGGTGTAGGCCTTCACCACCCCTATGACCTCGCCGATCAAGGTCGGGCTGATTCCCAAGCCGGTGCAGACCCCGCCGATGGTGGTGTTGCTGGAGGTACAATAGGGGTAGGTGCCGAAGTCTATATCCAGCAAGGTCCCCTGGGCTCCCTCAAACAGAACGCTCTTCCCTTTCCTGATCGACTCGTGCAGATGCCGACCCACATCCGTCAAAAGGGGCTTCACTTTCCTTGCCAGTCTCAGCAGGTCAAGGCTCTTGTTCTTGAGGTTTATCAGCTCATGTTCCGCCAGCAGGGAAAACAATCCTTCCTTGACTCTCAGATTCAACTCCACCCTCTGCTGGAAATATGCGGGATTGAGCAGATCGGTCACTCTGATTCCGTTCCGGGCAACCTTGTCCCGGTAAGCCGGGCCGATGCCCCGCATGGTCGTGCCTATCTTGTGCTTACCCCTCATCTCCTCCTCCAGTCGCTCCATCACTTTGTGATAGGGCATGACCAAGTGAGCATCGGGGCTTATCCAGAGCCTTTTCTGATAGTTTATCCCCCGCTTTTTTAGTTCCTCCAGTTCGAAGAAGAGGTGCTCCAAATCGATCACCATTCCGTTGCCCATGGCGCAGATCTTATCCTGGTGCAGGATTCCGGTGGGGACCAGGTGCAGTATGAATTGTTCGTTGCCTATGACCACGGTATGGCCGGCGTTGGCGCCGCCCGAATATCGAGCGACGATGTCGGCCTCCTCGGTCAAGATGTCCACGATTTTGCCTTTGCCTTCGTCCCCCCACTGGGTTCCGACAACTAAACGATTGGGCATTTTCTCCTCCGAAAGATGGTCACAATACAAAGAGTGCGTCCGCCGTTTGATTGGCTGGCTGGAGGCTTCAGCCTGAGCTCTCCTCTTCAATCACCTCTCCGATCCAGGAGAGTATCTGGCGGGTACCCCCTCCGGTTTTGGCGGAGAAGGAAACCAGCGAGTCCGAATCAAGCCTCATCACCTGGCACGTGTTTTTGACGGTCTGCAGTAGCCCTGATCGAGAAAGTTTATCCGTCTTGGTCAGAACGATCAGCTTACGTTTCCCGTAGAAATCAAGCCACTCGACCAGCTGCAGGTCCGGCTCCATAAATCCGCGCCGGGAGTCTATCAGAAGCACCGTTCCTTTCAAGTTTTCCCTCTCCTTAAGATAGTCCTCCACCAGTCTGCCCCAGCTCTTGCGCACCGATTTGGGAGCTTTGGCAAAGCCGTATCCGGGCAGGTCCACGAAGTAAAGTTTTCCATTTATCAGGAAGAAGTTGATCAGTTTGGTCTTACCCGGGCTGGAGCTGGTTTTGGCCAGGTTTTTCACGTTGACCAGCCTGTTCAGGGCCGAAGACTTCCCCACGTTGGAGCGACCCGCAAAGGCTATCTCGGGTAGCCGGTCGCCGGGAAGATCCTTCAAATCGGACACGCTGCTTGCGTAAGTGGCGCTTTTTATCTTGAAGGGCATATTCTCTCAGTCCGGCCGGAAAGCGGTGACCAAAATGTTAATACGAAGATTGAAAAGGGAGGTTAAAGGTCCCTAAAAAGAATCTCGCTGCTTGCTGAAAGCCTCGGTCTTTGCGAAATCAGGCTAAATCTTGCTCCGCCCTGCTCCTCGGTTCCTCCTGGCCGCTCCCTAGGGAGAAAATCTCAACTCAACCTAAGCCGCCTTCTCTTTCTCGCTTCTGTACACCGGAGGAGATTTGGAAAGGATAGTCTCCTCGGTGATGACGCACTCGGTCACGTCCTTTCGTGACGGCAGCTCGTACATGATGTTAAGCATGGCCTCTTCCATTACCGATCTCAATGCTCTGGCTCCGGTTCCCCTCTTCTGCGCGATGCGAACGGCGGCCTTCAATGCCTCGTCTGCGAATTGCAGCTTCACCCCTTCCATCTGGAAGAACTTCTGATACTGCTTGGTCAGCGCATTCTTGGGCTCGGTCAGGATTCGCAGAAGTGCTTCGGAATCCAGATCGTCCAGAGAGCACACCACCGGGAGCCTGCCCACCAGCTCGGGAATCAGGCCGTACTTCATCAGATCGTCCGCCTCCACCAGGCTCAATATCTTTCCCGCCTCCTTCTTTGCCCGGGAGGTGACCTTGGCGCCGAAGCCCATCACCTTATGGGAGACCCTGGACTGCACGATCTTCTCCAGTCCGTCAAAACCCCCTCCACAGATGAACAATATGTTCTTGGTGTTCACGTGAACGAAAGCCTGCTCCGGATGTTTCCTTCCCCCTTGCGGCGGCACGTTGGCCACCGTCCCTTCCAGAATCTTCAGCAGGGCCTGCTGAACCCCCTCGCCCGAGACGTCACGGGTGATTGACGGATTTGCCTCTTTTCGCGCTATCTTGTCTATCTCATCGATATAGATGATTCCTTTCTCCGCTCGGGCAAGATTATAGTCCGCCGCCTGAAGCAGCCGAACCAGGATGTTCTCCACGTCCTCGCCCACGTATCCGGCCTCGGTCAGGGCGGTGGCGTCCGCGATGGAGAAGGGAACGTGAAGCATTCTGGCCAAGGTCTGGGCCAGCAGCGTCTTGCCGGTTCCCGTCGGCCCCAGAAGCAGTATGTTGCTTTTCTCCAGCTCCACATCGTCTTGGATTGCCGGAAACAGAACCCGCTTGTAGTGATTGTAGACCGCCACCGAGATGAGCTTTTTGGCCCTCTCCTGACCGATCACGTGGAGATCCAGAAACTCTTTTATCTTTTGGGGCCTGGGCAGCCTGAAGGCCTCCTCCTCCCTATCCCTTTCCGCATCCTTGTCCAGAATCTCCTTGCAGACTGCAATGCACTGCTCGCAGATTGCCGCATCGGTCGCCGAGAAGAACCTCCCCGCCTGTTGTGTTCCTCTTCCGCAGAAGGAGCATTTCTGGGAAACTTCGCTTTTTCTTTCGATCTCGCTTTCCTGGCTCAAGTGCGTCACCTTTCTTGGTTTGGAATTCGATCAGGGGGTACGGCGAATCTCGCTGGTGCCATCCGGTTTCTTCAAATGTGGGTTCCGCACCGGATGAGTGCCGGGCCCCTTGATCTTGCGCAATTATCTTTAAAGATCGATCGTCGGGCGCTGATGCAGCCTCCCGTATTCTGGCCAGGCTGCCTGCCAATTCACCTTCCTGGGCTTACCTTGGCTTCTTTTCGAAAACCTCGTCTATCAGACCGTAAGTCTTGGCTTCCTCCGCAGACATGAAGTAGTTTCGATCGGTATCCTTCTCGATTCGCTCCATGGGCTGGCTGGTGTGCTTGGCCAGAAGTTCGCTCATGGTCTTTTTTACCAACAGAAGCTCCTTGGTGTGAATCTCGATGTCGGAGACCTGCCCCTGCACCCCTCCCCAGGGCTGGTGGATCATCACCCGGGAATGAGGCAGGGCACCCCGTTTCCCGTTGGCCCCGGCGCACAGAAGCAGGGCCGCCATGCTGGCCGCCTGCCCCACGCAGGTGGTGGCAACGTCCGCCTTGACGAACTGGATGGTATCGTAAATGGCCAGCCCGGAGGGAACGATGCCGCCGGGCGAGTTTATGTACAGGTTTATGTCCTTCTCCGGATCGTCCGCTTCCAGAAACAGAAGCTGGGCTATCACCAGATTGGCCACCGTATCGTCGATGGGCGAACCGATAAAGATTATGCGGTCCTTCAACAGGCGAGAGAAGATGTCGTAAGCTCTCTCCCCCCTTCCGGTCTGTTCAATTACGTAGGGAACCAGCGTCATATCCTTTCCTTTCGCTCGTACTTTCGTCCGGAATAATCTCAGCGGGTCGGCGTCACTTGACCTCATCCCGCGGCTTTATGATCCGGCTCTTTTCCTGGGGAACGAAAGTCTCCTCTTTTATTTTCGCATTTTTCTCAAGAAACTCCAGCACGTTTTTCTCCAGCAGGTCCTCTCTTATCCTTTTCATCTGGGAGGGATTCTCCAGAAGCTTCCTGGCTTCCTCCAGTTTCATCCTGTAATCGCGGGCAAACTCCTCAATCCAGCCCTCGATCTGTTCCTTGCTCACCTGGATCTTCTCTTTTTCGGCGATCTGGTGAAAGAGAATGTCCCACTTTATGTGGCCCTTGGCGATGGCGTCATAATCCTGACGAACCTTTTTCTCATCCACCGTCTTGTATCTCCTCTTGAGGTCCTTGATCAAGGTCTCCATGTAGTAGTCGACCAGGGCGTCGGGAACCTCAAATGGATTCCGCTTCAAAAGCTCGTTTACCAGTGCGTTCTTCAGCTCGGTGTCTGCGTCCCTCCGGGCCTTCTCGGCCAGGCCTTCCTCTACCTTGCCTTTCAGTTCGGCAAGCGACTTGTGTCCTCCCGCGGCTCTTGCGAAATCGTCGGTCAGCTCCGGCAGAACCTTCTCCTTCACTTCCTTCACCGTGATCTTGTATTTCACCTTTTTCCCTGCCAGCTTCTTGTTGTGGAAATCACCGGCATAGTCCACCTCAAATTCTCTGGTGTCTCCGGCCCTGCTCTTTATCAGGGCATCTTGAAACTCCCTGATCAGGTTGTGGGGATCGAGAAAAAGAAGATGGTTCTGCAGCTTTTCTTGCTTGCCATCCTGCTCTTTGGTCAGGTCCACCACCAGATGATCGTAGAACTTGGCCTCCCTGTCCACCGGGCGAAGCTCTGCCAAATCGTCCCTGAGATAGTCCAGAGACTTTTCCACGTCTTGGTCCGTTATCTTCTTCAGGCGTCGTATTACGTTGAGGCCCGTGTAATCCTTCACCTCTATTTCCGGCTTGACCTCTATCTCGGCTTTGAACTTAAGCGGGGTGCCCTCCTCGAACTGAATCTCCTTTAGCTCCGGCATGGAGATGGGAGAGAGATCCGTTTCCTTGACCGCGTCTTCGTACGCCCTGGGCACCAGCGTCTCCAGAACGTCCTTCTGGATGGCGTCCTTGAACCGGCGCTTCACCATATCCATGGGCGCCTTGCCCTTTCTGAAGCCGGGGATCTTGGCCTCGCCTCTGTACTTTTCATAGGCGGCCTCAAACTCCTCGTCCACGGTCTCTTTGGGCACTCTGACCTCAAGCGTTCTCTTCCATCCCCTGCCCTCCGTTACGTCCACACTTAATTTCTTTTCTTCCTTATCGGACTTTGCCAAAACAGCTCCTTTTTGAGTTAGCGGGTCGTGCTTTCCCCTCTTTCCTGATCCTCAAATGCGGACGGGGAGACTCGAACTCCCACGGTCTTGCGACCAACAGCTCCTAAGGCTGTCGTGTATGCCAATTTCACCACGTCCGCGTCGGCAAAGGCACAACTTATGAAAAATCGCCCCAAAATCAAGTCAAAAATTTGGCCGGTCACGCAAGACACAGTCACATATACGAATTTTGTCGCTCGCAAGCTTGGCTCGAACGCAAACGGGGAGTCTAATTCTCGCCGATCTGTATACTGCGCTGGTAAATCCGTATCCTGCCGACGAACCTGATCGCTAATATCGAGAGTTAGCTCCAATCAGCGATGAAATGCTGAGCACTTGACAGAAGCGGCTGTACAATTATATTTGAGAGATGCCGTATCATGAATGATGAAAGGAAATGAGAACATGCCGGATACCAGTGAACACATCGCCACCAGGGAAGACCAGCTCCTCAAGTGCCTAAAATGCGGCACCTGCCTGTCCGTGTGCCCCATATACCAGGAGACGAGGTACGAGCCGGCTGCTCCCAGGGGCAGGCTGGCCCTGATCGATAAGGTCAGCAAAGGGGAATTGAAGCTATCCGAGGTCTTCCGCAAGAAGATGAGCATCTGCTTGAACTGCAAATCGTGCGTGGAGGGCTGTCCCAGCGGGGTCAAGGTCGATGATCTGGTTCTCTGTGCCAGAGCAGATCTCGTGGAAGCGGGAAAGTTCACCTTTTTGGAAAGGCTGATCTTTCGCCATCTGATAAAGAGGGGAAGGCTCTTGCCACCGGTGGCCAGATGGGCCACCTTTGCCGGAAGAATAGCCAACAAGATACTGCCGGAGAAGAATCCCTTGACCTTGTTTCTACCCTTCCCCGACGGCTGGAAGGAGAGAATCTATCCCAGGATAGCCAAAAAGCCGCTGAGGAAAAGGGTCCCAGAGGTGGTGAAGGTGAAGAATCCCAAGATGAGGGTGGGCTATTTCTTCGGCTGCGGAACCAACCTGGTCTACCCCGAAATTGGCGAGGCCATGATCAAGGTGCTCACCCATAATGATATCGAGGTGGTGATACCCAGGAAACAGGTTTGCTGCGGCACCTCCATCTACAATTCCGGTGACTTCAAGACCGGCATAAAGCACGCCAAAAAGAATCTCAAGTTGTTCAAGGATGCCAAGGTCGACTGTATAGTGGTCAACTGCGGATCGTGCGGATTGACCCTGAAGAAGGAGTACAAGGAACTCCTGGGCGTGGATTTCGACATTCCGGTCTATGACATCTCGGAGTTTCTGACCAAGGTCATAGATATGAAGAGGGACTTCAAGGAACCCGGCAGGGAAGTCGTCATCACCTATCACGATTCGTGTCATCTCAACCGGGGACAGGGCATCAAGACAGAGCCGCGCCGGATACTTAAAGAGATCCCCGGGGTCAAATTCATCGAGATGAAGGATTCTGACCGATGCTGCGGCGGGGGCGGCTCGTTTCATCTGAAGTACTATCCGGTCTCCAAAGGAATCATGCAGAAGAAGCTGGACAATATGGAGTCTATCGATGCCGATTTTCTGGTCACCGGATGTCCCGGCTGCATGATGCGGTTCGAGGAGACCTTCCTGCAGAAAAAGGACAAAAAGGGGGTCAAAAACACGGTACAGCTTCTGGCTGACGCCTATCCCGACGGCGAGAGGCCGAAGTCATAAGCATAGAACGTTGATTTCTCAGGCACGGCTGGTCGGTCAGCTCTTCCTCATCTTAAATCAATTGCGATTCTCGTATCCTCTCAGGAAATCAGCACTGCGCTTGTACCTCGCCTTTGTCTTGACGTTTCCGCTCTGCCTTGCCTACTGTAGCGCTAAACTCTCGGGTTCCGGCCGGACCCAGGTTCCGGACACAGATAGACAAGTTGTGGATCTGGTAATCGGTCAGGTGTCAGAGGAGACTGAGGATACCGCAGGCAGCGTGATCAGAGTCAATGCGGATTTCGATGAGAAAAACCGGAGCAAGGAAGGCAATCCTCTGGCCGACTACCAGCCGCATGAAAAGCATGGCCACAGGATCGTGGGAGACGATCCCAATCTCGAGGATGCCTCGCTGTCCATAGCCGGAGAGGCTTCCAGGGGACGTTGGAGACTTATCTTTCCGGAGAACATCAAGATATGGATACAGTCGGATGATTCCTCATACGAGGAGGTGATCGCTTCCCGATTTTCGCAGAGGGTGGAAACGCCTTTCTTCTGCCGGCTGAAGATCGAAGGAATCAAAGGAAGCCGGTCTGCCGACGATGTCAGGATTCTTGCGGAGTTCGCCCCGCAAAAATCAAAGGCCGCCTGCCGGGATTCGGCATTTCTGACCGTCCTGGAGACAAGATTCACGGTCACCTTCGATGATGGCCCGCTTCCCGACAAGACCGATAGGATAGTCCGGGCGCTCAAGAGGTTCTACTGTGACGGCGAGCCCTTGAGAGCCGGATTCTTCCAGGTGGTAGAGAAGATCCGTAAGTTTCCGGATCTTACCCGATTCGCGGACGAAAACGGGCATCTGGTGTTCAATCGGGCCCTTTCCCTGGAGAGGCTCGCGCCCGCCGTACTTGACGCGGAAAAGATCGAAGAGGTCATTCTTCGCTGGGAGAAAGAGATCTACCTGGCGCTGGGAAGGAAGCCGGAGAGAATCATCCGGAAGAGACTGAAAACCGGAGGCCAACGATTCGAAAGAGACTTAGAGAAGCTGGGCGCCAGAGTCTGCGGCGGAGAGCTGACTTTTGATTTCCGTGCCGCTTCAGCGGAAATGCTAAAGAGCAGATCGCTTCAGATCCTGGAGCAGTGGAATACCCGGCAGAACCCACAGCTTCACCCTTATCCGGCCATTCTGATCTTCCATGAGTTCCCGGACGTGACTTACGACCATATCGGAGAAATCATCAGCCATCTCCAGGACCAGGGATTCGTGCTGGTGCATTTCGATCCCCAGCTGATATACTGAAATCCGAACTTACTTATCATTCGCCCATGGGAGCGATGAATTGATTCACGACCCTTGTGCTCTATAATTACATAGCCCCTCCGCGGTTAGATTCCCGTCCCCAAAAATCCGGATTTTTCGCTTGCCTGTTGGACGGAATGGTCGTTCATTATCCAGAAATCGCGGAGCGGCCCGGCTGGCATAACCTCAATCGATCGGATTGGATCTGAGCCTCGGTATGAAAAAATCACTTCTTCTGACTCTGCTGCCTCTATTTCTGATCTTCATGGAGTGCGGAGGAGATCGAGACCCGGGTAATCCAAACCACAGCTTCAACTTCAGCCTTCCCGATCTGCAGGGAAACGTGCATTCTTTAACGGACTTCAGAGGCAAGGTGCTGGTCGTCAATCTCTGGGCCACCTGGTGTCCGCCATGTCTGGAGGAAGTCCCCAAGCTGAATGAACTCCAGGAAAAATACAACGGCCAGCGCGTGCAGGTCGTCGGCATCGCCCTGGACAAAGACAGCCTGGATCTGGTGGCGCCTTTTGTGAAGGAGCATGACATCAAGTATGTTATCCTTGTGGGAGACCAGCAAATGCTGAGCAGCCTTAAGAACTTCAAGGGCGTGCCCACCACCATGGTTTTTGATCAGAAGGGGGACATACACAGGAGGTTCGATGGCTCCTTCGAAATAGAGCAGCTGGAGGAGAGCCTGCAGCTATTGCTGCAGGATTAGAGACGCACAATGGATAGATCAAAAAGGGGTTAGATATGGGACCGAAACGCAGATTCTCCACTTTAACGATTCACGCTGGAGAAGAGGAACGCTTTTCCCTGGGAGCGGTGGCCGCCCCCATATACCAGACTTCGACCTTCGTGTTCAAGAATACGGCCGAGGTCATCGAATATCAAAAGGGGGATAAGTCCAAGTATCTGTACACCAGGTACGGCAATCCCACCCTGGAAACGGTGCAGAAGAAAATGGCTGCTCTGGAAGGGGGCGAAGCCGCTCTGGCTGTCTCCTCCGGCATGGCGGCCGTCTCCACCGTGACCTTGACCCTGGTCTCTGCCGGCGAGGAGATAATCAGCACCGAGCCGGTATATGGGGGAACCTATCACCTGTTCAAAGACGCCTTTCCCGGGATGGGGATCAAGGTCCATTTCGTTGATCCGGACAGGTTAGATCAGGTCAAAACCCTGCTCAACCAGAAGACCAAGCTCCTCTTCTGCGAAACGCCCACCAATCCGAATCTCAAAGTGGTGGACATAAGAGAGATGGCCGGCATCGCACGGGAGAGTAAGATACCGCTGGTGGTGGATAATACATTTGCCACCCCCTACAACCAGAATCCGCTTTCGCTGGGAGCTGACCTGGTAGTACACAGCGCGACCAAGTATCTGGCAGGACACAGCGACCTGGTGGCAGGCGTGGTCATCGGCCCGAAACAGGTCATCGACAAAGCCATAGAGACCATGAAAATGCTGGGCGGCTGCCTTGATCCTTTGGGAGCCTTTCTCTTTCTGCGGGGACTGAAAACCTTGGCCATAAGAGTCGAGCGGCAAAATCACAATGCCATGAGGGTCGCGGAGTTTCTATCCGAACACCATAAGGTTGACCGGGTGTTTTATCCCGGCCTTCCTGCCTCTGCTCAATACCAACTGGCCAAGAGCCAGATGAGGGGCTTCGGGGGAATGGTGTGCTTCGAGGTCAAAGGCGATCTGGAGGCGGCCGCCAAAGTGACAGACAGCTTGGAGGTCTTTGCCAACGCCACGAGTCTGGGCGGGGTGGAATCATTGGCCTGCCTTCCGGTTCTTACGTCACATTACGGCTTCAGCGAAGATGAGCTGAGAAGGGCGGACGTCACCCCGGGGATGATTCGCCTGTCCTGCGGAATAGAGGATGCCCAGGATCTGACAGAGGACCTGGGGCAGGCCCTGGAAAAGATATAATGAGCATGTTCGGGACCGGCTTGATCTTTCCAGACTGAAATCGCGCATCTCAAACGGGGTGGCATCGGATGCAGAAAGGGATATATCAACTGCTGATTTTTCTGTCCCGAACCGTGCCCATCAAGGTGGGCAGCAAGGGAACCTTCACATTCCCCAAAGGTTACTACGTCTATACCGGCAGCGCCGGAAACGGACTGAAAGCAAGGGTGCAAAGACATCTCAGGAGGCAGAAGAAGCATTTCTGGCACATAGACTATCTTTTGGATCACGCTTCGGTGAAACAAATCTTTATGTTTCCCCGTGGCGGACTGGATGAGTGTTCCCTGGCTCGAAAGACGTTGAGTGGACCCGAGGCGAAAGCAGTGGTTTCGAAATTCGGGGCCAGCGACTGCCGCTGTCCTGCGCATCTGGCCTACTTCGCAAGGCTGAAGGACGTTCCGTTGGATCGACATAACCGACTTGTTACTTCAAAGAGGTGAAGAGATGCCCAGCAAAGTCTATTTCATAAGTGCCCGGGTGGAGAGATTCGATTACCCCTGCAGCGTGGAGGGTCGGCTGGAAAACATCCTGGGCAAGATCGACCTGAGAAAGTACTTTCCCCAAGGTGAGTTGGTTCCGGTCAAGATGCATCTGGGTAATCCCGGCGCCCACCACACCCTCAGGCCGAATCTCGTCAGGGTGGCAGTGGACCAGCTAAAGAAGATCAAGACCAGGCCTTTCGTCACCGACTCGGTTCGGTTGAGAGCCTACGAGTATCTGGAGACTGCCAACCGCACGGGCTACAATCGGGCGACCCTGGGCGCTCCGGTGGTAATGGCGGACGGCATGTTCGGACTCGACTCGGTAAAGGTCAAAGCCGGTAGGTTGTTGAAAGAGGTTTCAATACCCACAGCCATCTATGATGCATCCTGCATGATGGTACTCTCGCACGTTAAGGGTCATATAGACTCCAGTCTGGGAGGGGCGATCAAGAACGTGGCCATGGGATGTGTGACCGCGGTCGCCCGGGGCTGCAGTTGGAGGGAGGGGGGCCGGGGCAAGATGCACTTCCAGATGGACGACTTGATGACGTGGAACAAGAAGCTGTGCACCTTCTGCGGAATCTGCGCGCGCACCTGTCCCCAGGATGCCATCGCCATCAAAGGAAAGACCTTCCTGGTGAACGAAAAAGAATGCTGGAGATGCGGAAGATGCACACGGGTATGCCCGGAGAAAGCCTTGACCATCCCTATCTCCCATGAGAGATTCTCGGTCTCCCTGGCCGAATCCGTCCGGGCAATCCTATCCACCTTCAAGAAGAACAGGGTGTTTTACATAAATTTCCTTTTTGACATTCAGCCCGAATGCGACTGCATGGCCATTTCGGATACGCCGGTGATCCAGGACCAGGGCATATTGCTTTCGGATGACATAGTGGCAATTGATCAGGCTTCGCTGGATCTGATCGCCGCCGCCAAGCCTCTCCCGCAATCCAGGGCCGAAGGGCTGAAGGTCAAGAAAGGCTCCGACATTTTGAGCGCGATCCATGGAAAAGACTCTAAGACTCAGATAAAGGCAGCGGCGAAGATGGGTTTGGGCAAAAGCGACTACAAGCTGATTGAGGTTTAGATTCGAATTGGGAACCGGAGCCAAAGTGCCAGAACCTAACTTGAGTCAGGTTCTGGAGTCGGGAAACCAACCAGGATGAATACCCGGGTGGTCAAGCCTTCACGGTGCGGCCGGCAAGCCATAAGGGCTTGCCCACGCGAGAACCAACCGGTCGCGGTATCGACACGGCTCCACTCCATGCATCCGGAAGAACCCACCGAAACATGTTGAGCGAGTCCCGCAAAGCTGAACTATCCCTGCTCCTCTTGACCTTCATCTGGGGAACCACCTTTCCCTTGGTCAAGACGGCCATGAGCTTTTCCTCCCCCTTGGTCTTCGTGCTGCTGAGGTTTGTGCTGGCCAGCCTGACCTTCTGGCTGTTCTTCTCCAGCAAGATCACTCTCAAGGAGAGGAGCATTCTGAAGGCCGGAGCCATCATCGGGGTCTTCTTATTTCTGGGCTTTGGCTTTCAGACCCTGGGCCTGAAATACACCGCCTCCTCCAAGTCAGCTTTCATCACCGGTCTTTTCGTGGTCATGGTACCCCCCTTGTCTTTTCTGATCCTGAAGGAGAAGGCGAAAATCTCCTCCCTGATCGGCGTGGTCCTGGCAGTGAGTGGACTTTACCTTCTGACTCGTCCCAGAGGCTCGGAGTTCAACATGGGTGATCTTTTCACCTTCTTCTGCGCGATCTCCTTTGCCCTTCACGTGATATTCGTGCAGATATACACCAGAAGGTACGACTTCTTCACTCTCACCTTCGTTCAGATAGTCGTCACGGCTGTGCTCAGCCTCCCCTTCATGCTGGCATTTGAGAGAGTAACGCTCGCCTATCATCCCTATCTCATCCTGGCCGTTGTGGTTTGTGCCGTGTTCGCCACCGCCCTGGGGCTCTACATCCAGAACCGTATGCAGAAGGACACCACCACCGTCAAAGCAGCCCTGATCTACACCATGGAGCCGGTGTTTGCCGCCGTCTTCTCCTATATTTTCCTGGCCGAAGTGCTGGGCTGGCTGGGCATGCTGGGAGGCGTCCTGATACTGTCGGGAATGCTCTGCTCGGAGCTGGGCGCGCGTTATCACCGCGCCATCTGAGCGCTTCTACCGCTTTGGCCCATCAAATTTTCCCTGCTGTTTTTCGTACATAATGACGACGGATATATGAGAATGAGATTCAATCTCAATTGGAGAAGCGCACGTGACTCATGTTGTAAAGGTTTTCACGCGCTACTTAAACTCCAGGAACCTCAAACTGACCAAGGAGAGGAAGGCCGTCCTTAAGGAGATTTTCACACACCGTGGACACCTGGAGGCAGAGGAGCTTTCGCACAGCCTCAGGAGAAAGAAGGTCAGGGCTTCACGCGCCACTATCTATCGAACCCTGGATCTTCTGGTTGAAAGCGGCATCGTCCGCCGGATGGATCTGGGGCATGGGCACAGTCATTACGAGCTGGTGCTGGATCATCCCCACCACGAGCACATGATTTGTCTCAGCTGCGGCGGGGTTATCGAGTTCTCTGACAAGGGCATCGAGAGGTCCCTGGGCAGGCTGTGCCGGAAGAGCAACTTTGAACAGACGTCTCATCTCTTTCAGATCTTCGGCTACTGTGGCAGATGCAAAAGAGGCAAGGAGACGCCTCGCTAAGGTTCTGATCAGACCTGTCGGCAAGGCAGAACTCGGCCTCGTGCTCCCTATTCGGGAGGAATCAGGGTAGTATCATGATAATTGATCTGACCCAACTGGAAGAAGGACAATCTGCGACGGTTGTCCAGGTTGCAGGCGGACACGGTCTTAAGCGGCGTTTGGATTCCCTGGGAGTACGAGTGGGCAAAAGGGTGACCAAGGTTAGCTCGCAACTTATGCGGGGGCCCGTTACGCTAAGAGTCAATGGTTTTCAGGTGGCGCTGGGCTTCGGAATGGCAAGCAAGATACTGGTGCAGAAAGAGAGATGACGAATGTTCCGGGCGTCGAATCATCCTCTGTTCAGATATGGAAGATACGAGACTGGAAAAACTCGACACCGCCCCTCAGGATTCGTCTTTGAAGAATAAGACAAAGGAGCGACCCCT
>CAYFQZ010000374.1:0-2430 GCA_964345305.1 uncultured Ignavibacteria bacterium
ATATGGCGCTTGACTAACTTCCTTAATCCGTGTCGTTCAGCATCTGTCAGCTGGACGGGTATTGGTTTTGGGTTTGGCATACTGATCACCTTCTCATTCAGCAAGATCTGCACATCTTACCTAATCCCAGCCACCGTGTCAATTCTGCACAACCGCTTTAGAGTTATTTACGCCCAAATGTACTAGTATCTTTCGGTCTCTTTCAGCTTCTCAATCTCCTTTACCAAGTCATTGATCGCAGCCTCCACCAGCTTCTTCCCTTTCTCCACGGTGGCCAGAGTGGCGTCCCCGAAGGTGCCGGAGTCGGTCACGTCCTTAGTTCTTGGCAGGCCATAGAATGTCCTCTGTTTGAATACTTGATCCGATTGGAAGGCATAGAGGTCGCTTGGTGGATGCGGTATCTCCCTGACGGCCCGGTCCATCCTGACTAAGTCCGGCCTTGTCACCAGCATCCAGGAAGTCTCCCCTTCGTCAGCATGGTACTTGATCTCTGCTTCCAGGCAGTCATATGCCTCGGCCCCAAGGCTACCGATGTAGGTAACACCCACGATGCAGTCTGGGAGCAGATGCTTGATCTTAAAAGCTGCCACATCCACTGTGGCGTTGTTTCCCCCGTGTCCGTTGACTATCAGGAGCTTTCTGAATCCATGCGATGCGAGGCTGGTGCATACGTCCACGAGAATGGCCACCAGCGTCTCAGGTTGTAGCGTAATCGTGCCCGGGAAGTCCATGTGGTTCTTGGAAACACCCAGCTTCTGAGTCGGTGCTACCAGAACCTCGGTCCTTTCTGCCGCTTTCCAGACCAAGTATTCTACGTTGATGGTATCGGTGGCCAGTGGCGTATGCGGGCCATGCTGTTCGATGGATGCAACAGGTATGAGTATGAGGTCATTGGTTTTCAGCCATTCGCCCACCTCGAACCAACTCAGCTCCTCTAACAGCACCTTTTTCATTTGGCATCTCCTTTTTTGTGTACTGAATTCTGTTACCTGATCCCAAATCTAAGTCGGTTGCACTTCAGAAGCGGACGGCTTTGGTGATCCCCATGGTGTATTCGATGATCAGCACTCCGGCTGTGATGACGAGGATCTGAAAAACCGATGCCGAGGCAACTACAGGGTTCGTCATCCAGAACAGCTCGGAAAAGATTTGAACCGGAAGTGTGCTCATCTGAGGAGAAGTGAGAAATATCGTGGCGTTGAGTTCGCCGAAAGAAAGCACGAAGACGAACACTGCCCCCGCTATCACTCCGGACCTCATCAGCGGCAGGGTTATCAAAAAGAAGGTCCGCAGCCTGCTGGCGCCCAATCCTATAGCTGCTTCCTCGATAGACAGATCGGAACCAGCTAGAGCAGCACTGACTGTCCTTATCACATACGGGGTGGTGATCACTACGTGCGCCAGGACTATTGATTGTAGAGAACCCCTCATCCCTATTAGGAAGTAGAGGTTGAGAAGGGCAACCCCCAGGATAATTGCCGGGACCATCACCGGTGTAAGAAAAAAGGTCTGGAAGGCAGTCCGACCAGGGAACTTTGACCGGACTAACGCATAAGCTGCTGGAACTCCCAATATCGTGCTCCCCAGAGCGGTGATCGCGGCGATCTTAAGGCTAGAGACAAAAGAGGCATGGAAATTGGCGTTCCGAAAGAACTCTGCATACCACCGTAACGATGGATTTATTAGGTTGATCGTGAGCGACTCGACAGGGTTGAACGACACCAGTATGACGACGATCACCGGCGCGACGAGTAGTAGATAAATGAGGACAATCAATATCCGGAAGAGGACATCGTAAATCTTCTGTCTTATCATTCTGCCTCTCCTGCACTAACTTTCATGCCTCGCGGCACAATCTTGTTTGCGACCGTGAGCGAGAGTACGATAGCAGTCATGGTTGTCAAAAGCATCAGCACGGCCACGGCTGACCCCCGAGGCCAGTTGAAGGTGAACAACATCTGTTGATACACCAGATTGGCCATGCATAACTGAGAGGGACCGCCGAGAAACTGGGGGATCGCAAAGGCACTCATGCCGGTGGTGAAGACGAGCAGTATGCCAGATATCAACCCCGGCGTGCTGAGCGGCAGGATTAAACGGAAGAATATCCTGAAGGGACTCGCTCCCAGGCTGACCGCTGATTCCTCCAGGCTGGGGTCGATGTTCTGTATGGCTGACATAATGGGGATTATCATGTAAGGGAGGAGTACCTGCACCAGCCCTATGATCACCGAGTGTGACTTATACATCAATGGAAGCGACCCCTCGGCGAATGGCAGGCTTTTCCAGACGGTGTTGATTACCCCCTCGTCGCCCAGCACCACCATCCAGCCGTAGGAACGGACAACTACGCTGACCAGGAGTGGCATGAAGACCATGAGGAAGAAGATCCCTCGGAACCGCGACTTTGTCCTGGCCAAGAAGTAGCCC
>CAYFQZ010000375.1:0-6686 GCA_964345305.1 uncultured Ignavibacteria bacterium
GAATATGCCAGGCAATTTGAGAAAAAACTGAAGGACGTCCCTGGCGTGGCGCGTCTGGAGAAATTCGGCTATCTCTCGCGAGAGATCAAGGTCGAGGTTTCTCCGGAGGCTGTTCAAAGGTATCAGATTCCTTTGCCTGAGATCATCGCCGCGATCCGTTCCCGTAATATCCGAGCCACGGCTGGAAGCTTTGAATCTTACACCAGCGAAAAAAACCTGGTAACCCTGGCCCAGTTCCGAGATCCCTTCGAGGTCGGAGACGTCATAGTGCGCTCAAGCTTCGAAGGTCCACTTATCCAGCTCAGAGACCTGGCCCTGATCAGCGACGACTTCGAGGACGAGAGCATCATATCCCGCGTGAACGGAAAGCCTGCAGTTTCCTTTGTGGTGTATAAGACGGAATCCGCTGATATCATTCGAACGGTAGAGCGGGTCAAGGAACTTGTGTCTGCGGAGCAGGACATCAGGCCCGAGGGCATAGAGATTCTTTACTCCAATGACGCGTCCGCTTACGTCCAAAACCGATTCCACGTGGTGCAAACCAACGGCCTGATCGGCCTGGCTTTTGTGCTGGTCATTCTTACCCTGTGCCTGAATATCCGTACCGCGTTCTGGGTGGCCGTGGGCATACCGGTGGCCTTGATGGGAACAATCTTCTTGATGCCCCTTTTTGGCGTGTATCTCGATACCATATCCCTGGGAGCCATGATCATTGTCATCGGGATAATCGTTGACGATGCCATCATCATCTCGGAAAACATCTATCGCCGGAGCGAGAGGGGCGATCCCCCGCTGGAAGCCGCAGTGGAAGGTGCTCACGGAGTTTTCTGGCCCGTTCTCACCACCATCCTGACCACCTTCTTGGCTTTCGCGTCCATGTTCTTCGTGACCGGCATCTTCGGGAAGTTCGTTTTTGTTATCCCGTTGGTGATAAGCTTGGCACTTTTTCTTTCCCTATTCGAAGTGATGGTAGCCTTGCCGGCACACCTGGTGCCGGGACTGTGCAAGAGCCCTGAAACCTGCAGGGTACGCAGCTGGTGCAGCTTCCTGCGCAGTCGCTACGCGCGAGTGATTCACAGGATCTTGAGGCTACGATATCTGATGGTGGCCCTGTTTGTCATGGTGATGGCGGGCTCGGCATGGTATGGCGCCAATTACATGAAGTTCGTTCTCTTTCCTGCCGACACCTCGGATCAGTTCTACATCCTTACCGAGCTTCCGGTCGGCACACCGCTTAGGTCGACCTCGGAAAAGCTGAGAGAGATAGAAAGCTTGGTGACCGAGCTCCCCCCGGGTGAGGTGGCATCCTTCATTACCCGCGTGGGGGGTAATCCATTCATCAAAGCGGAAAACGAAAGCTACGGTTACGTCTCGGTCAACCTGACACCATATGCCACCAGGGATCGAACTGCCGGTCAGATCGTGGAGCAGCTCCGGCAGGAAACAGACCGGCTGGAAGGTTACAACAAGATCACCTATTCCATCGAGGCGGCTGGTCCTCCGGTGGGTAAGCCCATCGCTTTACGGGTGATCGGATCAGACAATAGGCTGAGAACGAGGCTAGCAGATTCGCTTGAAGCGTATTTGGGCGGTATTCAGGGAGTCAAGGACATAGAGCGGGACGACAAGGCAGGGAAGGATCAGGCGGAGATCAAGATCGCCTACAAGAAACTCTCGCGCCTGGGGCTCACCGTTGCCGACGTTGCACAGAACGTCCGCATCGCTTATGATGGAGAGGTGGTGACCAGGGTCCGTTACGGAGACGAGGACGTCGACTTCAGAGTCATGTTTGAAGAGAAAGCCCGCAGACGCACAGACTACATAGAAGAGCTGCCTATTCCCAATCGTCAGGGGCGACTGATACCGCTGGGGCAGGTCGCCACCTTGAGCTTAGGCCCTGGTGCTGCCGATTGCCGTCATTATAATGGTGAGCGGGCCATAACGGTCGAGGCAGACGTTGACAAGGAAATCGTCACGCCGCTGGAGGCGATAAAATCCGTGTTCGGCGACTTCAATCTTCAGAGAGGGTGGGGCGATACCAGGTTGGTGCTAGAGGGCGAGGCACAGGAGACTCAGAAGTCGTTGATCAGCCTGGCCATTACGCTCGCCTTGGCCGGTATAGCGATATATTTTCTGTTGATACTTCTGTTCAACTCCTGGACCCAGCCGATGCTGGTTATGCTGGCCGTGCCCTTCGGTATCATCGGGATCATAATCGCCCTCACACTTCACGGCCAGCCGCTCAGCTTCATGGCGATGTTGGGCCTGATCGGATTGGCCGGGGTGGTGGTCAACGATTCTCTGGTGCTGGTGAGCCACATTAACCGGTTGAGACTTGAGAATCCCGACGGCGATGTGCTGGAACTGGTAGCTCAGGGGACCTCTGATCGCCTTCGTCCCATCGTCATGACCACCGTATCGACCGTAGCCGGGCTGGTGCCTTTAGCTTACGGCCTGGGCGGGACCGACGCATTTCTCGCCCCTATGGCTCTGGCCTTAGGGTACGGGCTTCTCTTCTCCACCCCGCTCACCCTGGTACTGGTTCCAAGTTTCTATATGATTCGAGAGGATGCCAGAAAGGTCGTCGCGCGGGTCGGAGGAGTTTTTGTCGGGCGCAGATGAGACGGGGACGTCGAAACGGTCGGCGGTCCTCTACGAACTCGGGGAGCATCTCCTCGACCTTGGATAATCTGATTGAGTGGAAAGGAGTGACCGATTGAAGATCACCATGGCAATACCGTCATACTGGGGTAGAGAGACCAAGACCGGCTGGCAGGAAGGGGATGCCATTTATGATCATCCCACTCCCCTGGATCATGAAGGTACTCTGCAGAGAGCCATAGAGAGCATCGGCCTTCTGGAAGACAAAGATTTCGATCTGGTCATATTGGCGGTTCCCACGACGGAAGAGATAGGGGAGCAAGTCGAGAAGAAGCTTGCCGACCAGATCAACTCGGCCTCTTCTTCGGCCGGTGTGAAGATTTCGCTTTTCGGCCCTTCGATACTGAAGGCGATTCACGCTCTACTGTGGGAGGAGTCGAAACCGGAGTATGCCGGTCTTCTTCGGCTGCGCGGATATTCCAACGTCCGCAACCTCTGCATGTTCGTTCCGCACGTTTTGGGTTCAGAGGCAGCAGTGCTGATCGATGATGATGAGGTTTTTGAAGATCCGGGTTTCATGTCCAAGACTAAGGAATTTATCGGTCGGGATCACCAAGGAGAGACAGTCAACGCGGTGGCGGGTTATTACCTGCAGCCGGATGGAGACTACCACGTCAAGTTCGACCCCCAGCCATGGATGAGATTCTGGGATCAATATGAGAGAATGAATCAGGCATTCGATGAGTTCATCGGAACCGAGCCGAGACTCAAGAAGACCCCGTTTGTGTTTGGCGGCAACATGGTGGTCCATCGAAATCTCTTCACCCAGGTGCCCTTTGACTCCGAAGTTCCCAGAGGAGAGGACATAGATTTTCTGATCAATGCCAGGATGTTTGGATTTTCTTTTTTCCTGGACAATCAACTCTCTATAAAGCATCTGCCGCCGCCGAGATCTCATCCGGTGTGGAGGAGGCTGCGGGAAGACATATTTCGCTTTGTCTACGAGCGAGCCAAAATCGAAAGCCAGAGAGACACAGGGGGCTTGACGAGAGTCCTTCCGGAGGAGTTTGATCCCTATCCCGGGTGTTTTCTAAAAGGGGACCTTGAGCAGAAAATCGAAAAGGCGTCCAGGTTATTGTCTGAAGATTACCTTGTTCAAGGGGACGAAAAGAGCAGCCAGGAAGCTCTAAGGAATATCGATCTGGCCAAAACTGAGGCCGTGCCGAAACACGATCCCTTTCAACATCTGTGTGGTCTGCAAAAGCGGTGGCAGAGCCTGATGGAATATACAGGCAGAAAAGACGTCAGTTCGGCGATGAGGCAAATCATCGAAAGGAAGAAACCATGAACATTGTGTTTCTGCCAAAGCTGCTTCCCAGGGCAGACGTGGTAGGCGGTCCGATTCTGGTCTATCACCGCATCAAGAACCTTTCTCTGATGGGACACAAGATAACGCTGATCGCACCTGCTTACACCGACCAAGACCTCAACGACAGGAGCCTGGAGCCATTCTGTGAGAAGATCATCCCGGCCGATCTGAGCAAGTCGAGATCCAACGATGAGGTAGAGGCACTGCACCAAAGACTTAACAGGCCGCGGTTGTTCTTATCTGGAGACGGCGGATTCTCCCAGGAAATCGAGGAAGCACTGAACCTGACGGTGAAGAAAAAGCGCATTGATGCCGTGGTTGCCGAATATTCAATGATGGGTCAGTATATCGAGGCCAACCACGATTCTTTCCCGGCCCATACCAGCAGCGTAATCTCAGTGCACGAATGCTACACTAAGGCGCACAGGCAGAGGGCTGCGAAAGGAGAAGAGATCAGCGAAACCGTGATAAAGGAACTCCACGATTACGAGTTCAAGATGTACGATGCGGCTGACAGACTCTTATCATTGACCCGGGAGGACGCCGAGATACTTGCAGATTACTGGCCCCAACTTTCGGAGAAGGTACGGGTGGTGCCACACGGAGTGGATACAGAGTTTTACACTCCACCCAAAGAGAAGTCGCGGGACGGCAGCTCCAAGAACATCCTGTACCTGGGGAATTTTGGGCATCATCCGAATGTGGATGCCGTGAAGAATTTCATGAACAACTGCTGGGATCGGATTTCAAAACAGGTGCCGGACGCCAAGTTCTTTGCAGTGGGATTCAGACCGCCGCGGGAGCTTCTCGATCTGACGACGGAGCACAAGAACGTGGTAGTACAGGAGGGAGGAGACGATGAGAACGTGCGTCGAATATACAGGAAGAGCGACGTCTTCGTGGCGCCCATTGAGTTGGGCGGCGGTTTCAGGGGAAAGCTGCTGGAGGCAATGGCCTGCGGGCTGCCGGTAGTGGCAACGCCGCTTGCGACGTTTGGAATAAGCCCCACCAACGGAAAGAACATGCTTGTGGCCGATGACTACGATGTTTTTTCCGACCACGTTATCGCCCTTCTGAAGGATGCGAACTTGAGAAAGAGGATAAGTGACGGGGGACTGCTCTTGGCAAGACAATTCGATCACAAATACGCTGCGGAGAAACTAGCTCAGGTGTTAGAAGAAGGTAAAAGCAGAAGGTGACATCAAGGTTCCCTTAGAGAGAGAAGAACTGTCCTTAATGGGAGGGTCAGTTACTGATGAGTCCAGCAAAGACGTCTCGGCCCAAGTTGGAGTTTCACCCTTTGACTCTTGACCGATGGAAAAATCTGGAGGAGCTGTTCGGAGAGCGCGGAGCTTGCGGCGGCTGCTGGTGCATGTGGTGGAGACTGAAGAGATCGGTGTTTGAAAAGCAGAAGGGAAGTAAGAATAAGGCAGCTTTGAAGAAGATAGTGAAAGCAGGCCAGGTCCCCGGGATTCTTGCCTACGACGGGGGCAGACCAATTGCCTGGTGCTCAATAGGCCCGAGAGAAACTTTTCCCGCCTTGGAACGATCACGAGTCCTGAAGAGAATCGACGACAAACCGGTCTGGTCGATCGTTTGTCTGTTTATTGCCAAGCCGTTCAGGAAAAGAGGAGCGTCTGCTGAAATACTCAAAGCAGCGGTCAGGTTTGCCAGGAAGAGCGGCGCAAGAATTGTGGAGGGTTATCCGATCGAGCCGAAGAAGGGCAAATGGGCCGACGCTTTTGTATGGACTGGAGTCCCCTCCGCCTACCTGAAGGCAGGATTCAAGGAAGTCCACCGGGGTTCACCCACCAGGCCGATCATGAGATACTTCATCAGAAAGTAGGGAATTGAGCTTGGCCGGATCTCCGCTGTACCAAACTTCAATCTGAGCATACAGTTACCGGAAGAGTGCAAGCGGGGTCTCTTCCCGGGCCGACAGGGGAGATTCGCATCCGGGTTTGGTTTCAAAGAAATACAGGCGCGAAGGAGATCGAAATGGAAATAATCACGGCGAACGCATGCCATGTTCCGAGGATCATTGAACTCTGGAAGGAATTCATGGACTACCACAAAGGCATTGACCCGATCTTTGACAGGGCCGACGACGCGGGCACCAAATTCGGAGACTATCTGAAGGGGCTGATCGAATCCAATGACGCACAGGTGCTGGTGGCTCTGGATAGGGGGGAAACAGTGGCTTACTCCATAGCCCAAATATCCAAGCGCCCGCCAGTATTCCGCGAGGCTGAGTTCGGGTTCATCTCCGATTTGGGCGTACGGTCGGACTACCGAAGAAGAGGGGTCGGCGGGCAAATGCTGAAGAAGATTCTTGAGTGGTTCAAATCGCGTAACATGGACAGAATCGAGCTGCAGGTGCTCCCAGACAACAAAGCCGGCGTCTCGTTTCGGAGAAAACACGGATTCGAGGTTATGTCCCAATGCATGTTCCTCAAGAGATAATCCTTACCAAGCTACGTAAACATGTTTCAAGCAGGCTGTCCTGAGGATCCGTCTGCCGAGACGGGCCCGTATGCCCATACCGGCAGACCCAAGGGCAGGGTCGAACTGCTGTCGGCGGGGTGAGACTAATAGACAAGCATACTTCTTACGCTTGCATTAGTACACGGGCTCTGTAAGAGGGATGCCGAGATCGGAGAGTGCAACGAATTCATCCTCGCCTGCGAAGAGGCCATCTCCGTCTAGAACAGCGCCT
>CAYFQZ010000376.1:0-19130 GCA_964345305.1 uncultured Ignavibacteria bacterium
TGGTCTGCTGTGAACAGCCCATGAAGCTGATGCAGCCCAAGACCGCAGATGAGGGCAAGGAGAAGCACGTTCCGGTGATCGAAAAGACCGACAAGGGCGTTAAGGTCACGGTAGGATCGGTGCCGCATCCTATGGAGGAGAAGCACTACATAGAATGGGTGGCCGTTCACACGGATAACCGCGTCTGCAGGCGATTTTTAAAGCCCGGTCAGAAACCAGAGGCCGAGTTCGAGATCTCGGGAGAGGTCACGGGAGCCAGGGAATACTGCAACGTTCACGGGCTGTGGTTCGGCAAGAAGTAGATTGGGAAAAGAAGTCGCCGCATCAGCTCGGCAGCCGGGTGACATTTCTCGTCACGGCCGCTCAGTTGGCTGAAGTCTACAGCTTTGCCGTACCAGGTCGCAGGATGTAAAGCGTAAGCATCAAGATAATCCAACCTGAAAGTGGAGGTACAATGGATCTCAACAACTTCAAGGAGGTAGTCACCTTTGCCATCCGCAAGGAGGCAGAGGCTTACAATCTCTACACGACTTATGCTCAGAAGGTCAAGGATCCCGGTGCAAAGACCATGTTCGGAGAGCTGGCCTCCGAAGAGCAGAAGCATCGGGAGATTCTGCAGGGTGTGGAAAAGAAGGACGTGACGGAATACAAGCTGGAGCGGATTCCCGATCTGAAGATCAGCGATTTCATCGACGATCAGAAGTTCTCTCCGGATATGGATTTTGCCTCCGCCCTGAGACTGGCCATAAAAAGAGAGGAGCACGCTTTCAAGATGTACAACCATATGGCAGAGGGAACGGACGATCCGGAGATCAAGAAGCTGTTCTCCGTGCTGGCACAGGAGGAATCCAAGCACAAGCTGCGACTGGAGAGTCAGTACGACGAGAACGTCATGTGGGAGGACTAACCAACGTCATAACAGGAGCCGCAATATGAAAGACGAAGGAAAGAAGGAGTACCGGGAGGCCGGCGGCAAGGTTACACCCGAGACGACCGCCCTGGAGGCGCTGTCTTTGGCCATCTACAACGAGCAGTCCGCTTATGACTTCTATACCAAGCTGTCGGATACCATCAAAAACGAGAGCGGCAAGAAGAAGTTTACGTTTCTGGCCATGGACGAGCAGAGACATCGGAAGCTGCTGGAAGATCACTACAAGAAGGTCACCGCAGGCAAGGAGTTTGCCTTCGATTCTGGCAAGGTGAAGGTGATCAGGGTAGAGATTAAGGATGGCACGACCGCTGCGGAGGCTCTGGACATCGGGATCAAGGCGGAAAAGGAAGCGTATGAATTCTACAGCAAAAGCGCGACCGAGACTCAAGATCCCGAAGCCAAGAAGATGTTTCTGATGCTGGCGGAACAAGAGGACCGGCATTATAACCTGCTGACTGCTGAAAAACAGGCGGTGATCGGCCAGTTCTACTGGTTCGACATGGGCACGCCCGGGATGATGGAGTATTAAGAGGTGGGCAGGCTCCGCTGCCGTTAAATGGAGGTAACGGAATGAAAAGCTTGAAGGGAACCAAGACAGAAAAGAATCTGTTGACGGCATTTGCCGGGGAATCACAGGCAAGAAACCGATATACCTATTTCGCATCGAAGGCCAAGAAGGAAGGCTACGAGCAGATACATGGTGTCTTTTTGGAGACGGCAGATAACGAGAAGGAGCACGCTGAGCGGTTGTTCAAGTTGTTAGAAGGCGGTGAAGCTGAGGTCTCGGCCTCTTTCCCTGCCGGCGTAATAGGAGCCACCAAGGACAACCTGAAGGCAGCGGCTGCGGGAGAGAACTACGAGCACACCACCATGTATCCGGAGTTTGCCAAGGCGGCGAAGGAAGAAGGCTTCTCTGAGATAGCGGACATCTTCAGATCGATAGCGGTTGCGGAAAAACAGCATGAGAAGAGATATCTGGGCTTAATGGCCAACATCGAGGCGGGCAGAGTATTCAAACGTGACAAACCGGTGAAGTGGAGATGCCGAAACTGCGGGTACGTCCACGAGGGCACGGAGCCGCCGGGCGACAAGTGCCCTGCCTGTGATCATCCTCAGGCGTACTACGAGATTCTTTGCGAGAATTGGTAGGAACGTCGCATTCCAAGAGGCTCTAAGACGGTCATGAGACCTTCGCATATCTCTCGGACCCTGGGGGGATATGCGGAGCTTTTTAGACCCACGCGGGGGGCAGGGCTGACTGAGCACGGCGGGAGGTGACTCGAATGAAAATGCGTTTTCTAGGAAATACAGGTGTCAAGGTTTCCGAGCTTTGCTTTGGGACCATGACCTTTGGCGGCCGCGGTGGCTGGAAGGTAGTCGGGGAGCTAGGACAGAAGGAGGCAGACACCCTGGTGCACATGACCCTGGACGCAGGAATCAACTTCTTCGATACGGCTGACGTCTACTCGGAGGGGCTGGCCGAAGAGATGCTGGGCAAGGCCTTAGGCTCGAAGCGAAAAGAAGTCATCGTCGCCACCAAGGTACGGGGCAGAACGGGAGCAGGGCCGAATGAGGTCGGTCTTTCGCGCAGCCACATTATTGAAGCATGTGAAGCCAGCCTTAAGCGTTTGGGAACTGACTACATCGATCTCTACCAGGTTCACAGCTTCGACGACCAGACGCCGCTGGAAGAGACCCTGCGCGCTTTAGATGATCTGGTTCGCCAGGGAAAGGTGCGCTACATCGGCTGTTCCAATTTCGCCGGTTGGCAATTGATGAAGGCGTTGGCGGTCTCCGAGCTGTACGGCCTGGACAGATTCGTCACACTACAGGCTTATTACTCTTTAGTGGCCCGCGAGCTAGAAAACGAACTGGTACCCGTCTGCCTGGATCAGGGGCTGGGCATTCTTCCCTGGAGTCCCCTTGCAGGTGGCTTTCTAACCGGGAAGTACCGCCGGGGCCAAGCTCGCCCGGAGGGCGGGCGCATGAGCAGACCTGAATCCTCCGTTTTGCAGTTTGACTGGGAGAAGGGATTCGACATCGTCGATGAGCTGGATCGAATCGCCAAGCCTCATAACGGCACTGTGGCGCAGGCGGCGCTGAACTATCTTCTCCGCAAGCCGGGAGTGTGCTCGGTTATCATTGGGGCACGGACAGAAAAGCAACTGGCTGACAATCTGGGGGCTGCGAACTGGGAGATGGCCCCGGAGGAGTTGGCAAGACTGGATGAGTTGAGTCAACCTCCACAGCTTTACCCATACTGGATGCTCCAGCTGGGCAGACAGGGTCGATAGGGTTTGGAGCTGAAATCACGAATGGCCTCGAGTTGGGGGTGCGCAACGGAGGAATACCTCGGAGAGAAGAGTTGCAGTAACGCCTCGGGCATTTGCTCCAGTCGTCCTGCTCACCGCGATTGTATTCCTCTTCCGCTGCGAAGCCCAAAAGGAGAGTCAATTGCAGTCAGAGAAGTCGGAGCGCCATAATCGGCTGATCTTTGAGAAAAGCCCATATCTGTTGCAGCATGCTCACAACCCAGTGGACTGGTTTCCCTGGGGCGACGAGGCTTTCTCCAAAGCGCAAAAGGCAGCACCACCCAAGCCCTGGTAGAAGCTGGAGGGATCCAGAAGGTGAGAGTGCTCGTCTGGGGCGGTTACTCACCGGATGTGATAGTGATCAAGAGAGGCATCCCGGTGAGGATGGATTCTCGTCGCGACGAGACTGCCGAATGCCCGGATACGATTGTGTTTGGCGAGCTTGACATAAAAAGATCTCTGTTCGCTTTGAAGACTACTCCGATTGAGTTCACTAGTGAGAAGGCAGGAGAATTCACCTTGAGCTGCGGAATGGGAATTATCAGAGGCAAGTTAATCGCGGAATAGCCGTCACCTTCTACGTCTGAATTCTCGTCAAAGGTTTGCTCTCGCAGAGACGCCGAGGGGGATGGAGCGTGGGTAACTTCCTCGCGACCGAAGTCCCAAAAGAGACATGTGGCGTGGCCCGAGCTCACACCGACCAGCACACTGGATGCAAGTCACGTCGTTTCACTAAACCATAGGCGTGATTGAAAGGAGGCGATATCGTGGACAGAAGAGCCTTCCTCGCCACGGGCGCGGCGTTATCCGCCGCTACGCTGTTTCCCACCTCTTTGTTGGCGGAATCAGCCAGACTGCCCAGTTACGGAAAATCCCTGGAGCCCTTGACCCCTAAGATGGATGGCGACGTCAAGGAATTCGAGATATTCGTTGACATCTATCAGCAAGAGATCGTGCCGGGTGTGAAGTTTCATACGCTGGCGTTCAACGATCAGGTGCCGGGCCCTGAGATCAGGGTAAACGAGGGGGAAAAGGTTCGAGTCATCTTCAAGAACAAGACAGGACTGAATCACACCATCCACTGGCATGGAATGCACGTTCCCTGGCGGATGGACGGCGTTCCCTATGTCACCCAGATGCCGGTGATGCCGAATCAAGAGTTCGTTTACGAATTCGTGGCGAAGCCATACGGAACACACTTCTACCACTGCCACTGGGGAACCGTGCTTCACATTCAATCCGGCATGTACGGAAGCATCATAATGGAAAAGGACGATGATCCCGTCAAGAAGAAGTTTCCCTACCAGCGAGAGTATACTTTGGTCTACTCCGCACATGATCTCAATTTCATCCGCAACGAGATGAACGTTATGCTCGAACGGATGAAAGAGAGAACCTACTTGATGAAACACGGACGCTTCGACAAAGAGAGATTCGGCGTCTTTGATTCCAAAGAGGAGTTTGAGGAAGCTGTGAAGAGGGGGTACCAACCTCCATACGCGGTGAATCGAAGGGCGCCCTCGGACCTGCCGGAGCCGGACTGGTTCACGGTGAACGGGAAGTCTTACCCGCTCACCTCCAACCTCTATATCAAGCAGGGGGAAAAAATACGTGTCAGACTGATAAACGCAGGTAGTGTGGAACACTATCTTCATCTGCATGGGCACGACTTCTGGTTAGTGTGCGACGACGGTCTCCCCGTTCCGCAACCCTGGCAAATGAACACCCTCCGCCTGAGTCCCGGCAAAACCGCCGACATAGTCATCGAAGGGAACAACCGGGGCATCTGGACATTCCATGATCACGACACCAGACGGGTGACCAACAACGGGCTCTACCCGGGAGGCAATCTGTTGACGCTGGTATACGAAGACCTGCCTATGACAGAACGAATGATCGGCGAGATGGCCGGCATGAAGATGGACATGGAAAAGATGAAGGCAAACATGCTACCCAAGGTGGCCCTCGACCAGTAGGTGAGGAAGGAGAAAAAGTCATGCTTAGACCAAGAACGGCGCTCTGGCTCTCCGTGGTCGGTGTTTGGTTGGCAAACGCGGCGGCCTTTGCCGAAGTCAGCCCGGAGATCGAACTGGCCGCCAGAGGTATCATCTCCTTTAACTGGCATCACTCATCCGATGAGACATATTCAGAAGTCAGCGATTTCTCGGACAGCGGTCCGCTGATAGCATTCCGGCAGAAGCTCTACAGCAGTTATCGGGGCCAGATGGTGATTGGATTCCAGTTTCCCGATGCTGGTTCGGGTCTGGGACAGCTGTTCTTCCACCAGATATTTCTCAAGGTGGAGAACCGGTCGAACATCTTGCGGCTGGGACGTTCGCGGGCCAAAAGCTCACTTGTGGAGTTTCCCACCTTCCGGGATGACGATGCTCTTCATCACACCGATCTTCTGAACCCGTTTTCGTCAGGCCGGGAGAGTGAAGACAGCCAATACGGCAATGTCTTGGAGGTGAGCCGTTTATTCGAGAAAAGATTCTGGTTAAACATCCACGGGGAACATTTGGCCGAAGGTTCACAGCAGGAGGATCAGGATGAAGCCGACTTCAGCTTCAACGCGGCAGGAATAGCGTTTGAGTATCGCGTGCCCGAGACGCAGAGGTGGAACCGTCAGGCCCTCAACCAAATAGGAATTGGCTTTCAAACTTTTTTCACGGATCGCCCAGGGTACTCCAACGACTTCGATCAGGCAGTGAAAAGCTTCATATTCGCCACCGCCGTGAATGTCCGTCCCGATCCGGTGCATTTCTGGGATCTGCGTCATCAGACCGTTGTCAACCTGGGATTTGACGAGATCGGACGAATCACCGATTATGCCGATTTAACCAGAGCTCGAAGCATCGCGACTTTCACATCTCTGCGCTATCTCCATCGTCGATTGGAACGGCCCACCGCACAAGTGTCCGCAGCCATAGGCTACAAGAACTTTCCCGAGCTGTCGAATTCCACAGACCAACTACAGCTTTTAGCCAACGCACTCTATCGTCTGGGCGAGAACTTCGACGCAGGGTTACAGTTTAAATACCAGAACTTCAACGGCGATCTGGAAAAACTCTACGGGAAAGATGAAGCTCAAGTACAATTGGCGCTCATATATTCTGTGGACCAGATATGGAACTCCCAGTTCGACGACAGAGAATCATTGCTGAACCTCGAGCATGGATATATCCCCTGAGCCTGAGGTCAGGTCACGAACAGGCCGAAATCCCGGCGGAAGAGATTGGCGGATGGCGGAGGCCTGCCATGAGTTCAGAAGGTCAAAGCAAAGAGGAGCAGGGCACCGGAGCCGAAAAATGAACCGTGCCTGCAGACTCCCGGATACGGATTTCCATGAAATGATCTCTCTGAGAGAGTCTGATCGAGAGTAAAGCATCAAAGCGCCACATCCACGCTGTCTGGCTCGTCGCCGCCGGGCTCTATCCCAGCTCCGCAAGAAACCTCTTGAAGCAAAAAGAGAGGAGTGTCCTTATGCTGCAGATGAACAGAGTAATTTCTTTACTCCTGGCTGGGCTTTTGATCTTGATAGGATCAAAAGCCCTTGCCCAGTGGAGTGTGGATTTCGAAACCGGTGCCGTGTTCAGCGGATACAACGACGTGCAAATCCCGAAAGAAACCGGGACCAAATTCTCGCTCTCAGAAGATCTAGAGATCGATCCGGTGTTTTTCTTCAGGGCCAGACTTACCTACTCTTTCAGGGAAAGACACCACCTTTCCGCCTTGGCTGCGCCGCTTCGCTTTGATGCCAGCGGACAGATTGATCGTCCGGTCAGATTCAATGAGGCGGACTTCGCCGCAAACGTTCCGCTGACGGCCGGATACCGCTTCGATTCCTATCGATTGACCTATCGGTATGATGTTTATCAGGGGGAGAAGCTTACAGCGGGTCTCGGTTTTACGGCCAAGATCCGGGACGCGTCCATAAGACTCGCGGACGAGGAGAAGGAGACGGAGAAAAAGAATACCGGTTTTGTGCCGCTTCTGAACTTTAAGCTCGACTGGACACTCTGGGATCGATTCGGACTCCTGCTGGAAGGTGACGCTCTGGCGGCGCCCCAGGGACGGGCTGAGGATGTACTTCTTGCTTCGCAGTACAAGCTGAGTCAGGACGTGAAACTCAAGCTCGGATACAGGCTGCTGGAGGGCGGCGCCGATGCGGACGAGGTTTACACCTTCGCACTGGTAAACTACCTGGTTTGCGGTGTGATCATGGCCTTCTGACATCAAATCCCGCAAGCCTGCACTCTGACTCCGGCGCTTTCCTAATGATTTGGGGGGTCTAGAGATCCTCCTTACTCCAGACACAGGGTTTGCGATTTTACATTGGAAAACAAAAATACAGTTGCTTCTTTGCGGCAAAGGGATTAAATTACCGGGCTAGGTATCTAGCCAAAGGCGCAGGAAAGTCGCAACGACACGCAGCAGCTCAAACTCAACCCACAAGGAGGTTCAGATGATTGTCAGGCTTTCAAACGGTAAAGAGATCCCCATAGAGATGCACAAGGTTCGCGTCTTGCAGAAGACCTACCTCAAACCGGTCGATCGACGGCTGAAAGCCCTGGAGGAGGGCGGTTATAACACCTTCTCCCTGCGTACCAGAGACGTCTTCATAGATTCGCTGACCGACAGCGGGACCAATGCCATGAGCGACAATCAGCTGGCCGCCATGATGGTCTCGGACGACGCCTACGCCGGATCCGAAAGCTTCTACAAGTTAGCTTCGGCCATACAGGAGGTCTTAGGATTCGAATACGTGTTGCCCGTGCATCAGGGAAGGGCGGCAGAGCATCTTCTGGCCAAGGTTTTCGTCAAGCAGGGCGATGCGGTCCCGATGAACTATCACTTCACCACCAGCAAAGCCCACTTTGAGCTGGCCGGGGGTACGGTCCTGGAGATTTTTGCGGATGAGGCCCTAAACACCCAGAGCACCCACCCCTTCAAGGGCAACCTGGATCTGAAGAAGTTCAAGGATGTCATAGACAAGTATGGCCCGGAGAAGATCTCCTTTATCCGGATGGAGGCCACCACCAACCTCTTGGGGGGACAGCCCTTTTCCCTTCAAAACCTCAGAGAGGTCCGCAAGATGGCCTCGGATCACGGCATCATGCTGGTCTACGACGGAAGCTTGATCTCGGAGAATGCTTACTTCATCAAGATGCGGGAAAAGGGATATGACAACAAATCCATTCAGGAGATAATCCACGAGATGATGAGCGTGGTGGACATCTTCTACCTTTCGGGCAGGAAGAGCAGCTGCGTTCGGGGCGGATTTATCGCCATGAACAACAAGGACTACTTCGAGAAGATAAAGCCCTGGCTTCCGGTCTACGAAGGCTTCCTGACCTACGGAGGAATGTCCACCAAGGAGATCGAGGCCATGGCAGTGGGACTAAGAGAGATGACGGACGTCAACGTGGCCGGAAGCGCGGCCGAGTTCGTGAGATACTACGCCGAGCGGCTGATGGACCATGGGATTCCGGTGGTGACTCCGCCCGGCGGGCTGGCCTGCCACGTAGATGCCACGAAGTTCTTACCTCACCTGCCTCAGTCTCAATATCCAGCCGGGGCCCTGGCGGCCGCAATCTTTATCGTTTCCGGCATTAGAACCATGGAGAGAGGAACCATCTCCATGGAGCGGGACGAAGACCGCAATGAGGTGTACTCCGATCTGGAGCTGGCCCGGATTGCAGTCCCCCGAAGGGTTTACACCATGTCGCATATCGAGTATGCCGCCGATCGGCTGAACTGGCTGTTCAAACATAAGGATCTGGTGGGTGGACTTAAGTTCGTGGAAGAGCCGCCGATTCTGAGATTTTTCTTCGGTAAGCTGGAAGCACTGGATAACTGGGGAGCCAAGCTGGCCGAGACTTTCAAGAAGGACTTTGGAACGGAGTACTAAGCCTGAGATTCCAGATATAAAACGGGGTTGCAGTCCCTCTCGTCTCCAACGGCGGGCTGCAGCCCCGATGTCCGTATCAGCGTGAGTTCCGGAGAGCATCCCAGGTCCGCTGCGATCCTCCACGACGTCGTCTCTGCCCCCCATTGAACAAAACCTGCGCGCAAGCCGAAGCCTGCGCACTTCTCTTTCAAGAAGGAAGAAACCAGGATGTTGAGAGTTGTGAATATTGACAATATGCCTGATGAGTTTGTCGACGATCCCCAGTTTGAGTCGCCAATGAAAACGGCATATCTGGGCGCGGCCGCCGGCAGCGAGAAGATATACGTCAACATCGATTACGTCAAACCTGGTGCCAAGAGCGTGAAATATCACTCTCATTCCAGGCAGGAAGAGCTCTTCCTGATACTTAAGGGAAGCGGCATGCTGAGGATGAGAGGTAAGGAAATTCCTGTGAGACAAGGCGACTTCGTCGCTAAGCCGGCAGGAAAGGACATTGCTCATCAATTCATCAACAACGGCGCCGAGGTACTCCAGATACTCGACTGCGGGCTGAACCAGCAGGACGAAACAGTAACCTATCCGGATGAAGGCGTGATTCTTCTGAAGAAGCAGAGGTTGGCTTTCAGGATTTCGGATGCGCTGAGGGACTGGTCGTCAGATCCCAACGCCGAGGAATAACAGACATCCGGTGTCCAGGACGTGCAGACTCTGCATCGATTGACAGAATCCCGCCCGAAGCGCATTCATCCGGCGAAGAGCGAAGTCAAAGCGGAAGGAGTAGAGAAATGGATGCGATGGAGGCGATTTTTTCCCGCAGAAGCATTCGCAAGTTCACGTCGGAAAAAGTTTCTGAACAAGTGATTGAAGAGCTATTGAAGGCCGGTATGGCCGCTCCGTCTGCCGGCAATCAGCAGCCGTGGCAATTCGTGGTGATCGACGACCGTAAGATTCTGGACCAGATTCCCACGGTTCATCCATATTCTGCGATGCTGAAGGAGGCGAACGTTGCGATACTGGTGTGCGGCGATCTGAAGGCGGAGAAGCACAAAGGCTATTGGGTTCAGGACTGTTCGGCAGCCATACAGAATATTCTGATCGCAGTGGAGGCTTTGGGCCTGGGAGCAGTTTGGCTGGGCGTCTACCCGCGGGAGGACCGGGTTGCCGGCATCCAGAAACTGTTGGGGCTTCCCGAGCACGTCGTGCCGCTGTCGCTGATTCCGGTTGGCTACAAGGGGGAACAGAAGCCACCGGCAAATCGGTACGATGCCTCCAGAGTTCATCATAACGGATGGTAATTGGGTAGAGTCCTCAAGCGGTGGTGAGGCTCTTGGATAACTGAGATTCTCGCCGAGTTATGTCAAGAATCTTCCTTCAACCACCGGACCACCAAAGCTTCGACCGGTTTCTGGCGTGCGCCAAGCGCGGAGGTCATAATCTGGAGATAGCGTGCTTCGCCGATCCCGATGTCTTGGACGGAAATTGGCAGGAAGTCCTGGAGGATCACCGGCGGAAATTGCGGCACTTCGAAGGAACGATTTCGCTTCACGGACCATTCCTCGGTCTTTACATCCACAGCCGGGACGGCAAGATAAGGTCGGTTGCCAAGGACAGGATTCTCCAGAGCCTGGAGATAGCCAAAACCCTGGGTGCGAAGTACGTCGTTTTTCACGGGAACTTCATCCCGCTGATACGACAAGAAAGCTACAGGAGGAACTGGGTTGCACAAAACGCGGTTTTCTGGTCGGAGGTCCTGAGGCGGCACGATGTCACCGTCCTGCTGGAGAATGTGTGGGAGCCGACTCCGGATCTGTTCCGAGAGGTGTTGGACGGGGTAGGCTCTTCCCGCTTCAAGGTATGCTTTGACGTGGGACATGCGAACATCTTCTCCCGCGTGCCACTTGATGATTGGTTTGCCCTCCTGGATGGTGACATAGTCTATATGCACGTGAGTGACAACAAGGGTGACGCGGATGACGAGCTTGTGCCGGGCGATGGGAACATTGACTGGCAGAGACTCTCGGACGTTATCCGCACACGTAATATCTCTCCCGAAGTAGTCTTTGAGGTGGGGACGGTGGAAAAAACCAAAGAGTCTCTCCTATATTTCCAGAATAGGAATATCTACCCATTCGATAAGGGCTGATCTGGCTCAAGTTTTTGCTTGACTTCCCTAGATCCTTGACCTAGATTTCGCGCAAGGTGAACTAATACCACATCTGATGGCATGCCATTGAGGGAGGCTGAGTATGTCGCACCTACTGATTACCGGCGCGAACGGTTTTATCGGCTCTCATTTGGTCAGATACCTTCTGACTCTGCGAGGGAAGGAAGGCTGGCAGGAGCAGATCGTCTGTCTGGTTCGCTCCACCAGCGACCTCTCCTCGCTGAGCGGTTTGGACGTCAAACTGGTCATCGGTGATCTTCGCCGACCGGAGAGCCTGGTCAAGGCGGTGGAGGGAGCAGTCTATATCTATCACCTGGCGGCGGAGCTGTACACGATAAGCCGTCAGCGTTTCCGGGAGACTAATACCCAAGGCACCGAGAATCTTCTCAAGGCGGCCGCCGCAGGCGCCAAATCCACCCTTAAACGGTTTCTGTTCGTGTCCAGTCAGGCTGCAGCCGGACCCGCTTCCGACAAGACGCCTATAACCGAGGAGAGGGAACCTCCGCCTCCGGTCTCGCACTACGCCGAGTCCAAGTTAGACGCGGAGAGAATAGTGCTGCAGTACGCGAAAGATCTCCCCGTGACCATTGTCCGCCCATCCGCGGTGTACGGCGAGAGAGACCAGGCTTTGGTGCAGGCTTTCAAGGGTGCAGAGATGCACGTGCAGGCGGTGACCGGGTTTCGCAAGAGATACAGCTGCATGGTCTATGCGCCGGATCTGGTCGAGGGAATGGTTGCCGCAGCGCGGCACCCGGAGACGGTCGGTCAGATCTATTTTCTTGCCAATCCCGAGGGTTACTCTGTGCGCGATGCGACCAGGACCGTTGGTAAGGCTGTGGGAAAATCGTGGGGGATTCCTCTTCCCGTCCCGATATTTGCCTTCCGTGCGGCAGCGATATTCCAGGAATTGCTTTATTTGTTTACGCGCAAAGAGCCCATACCCTCGCGCGACAAGGTCCGGGATCTGTCCCAGATATACTGGCTGTGCAGTCCCAAGAAGGCCGAGGAACACTTCGGGTGGACGGCCAAGACCTCTCTTCTCGAAGGTATGAAACTAACCTACAGATACATCAAAGAGGACGAGCGCAGGCTCAAGGAAATGCCGGAGGAACCCAAGAATATCTTGTGGCTGAAATACTTTTTTGTGGCGGTGGCACTCGGAATAGTAATCGAGGGGCTTTCCGCCTTCGGAAAGCTATACCAGTTTCAGCCCTGGTGGCTGGTAATCCCGGTGGTGCTGGTGATATGGGGAGTTGTGCTGGGATCGATCGCCATGGCCATGAGAACACGGGGCTTCTTGATTCAGTACCTTCCTGGATTCGCTTTGCTTTTCGGAGCCGAAATACTGAGCCATTATTGGCTTCACGCCTGGGAGTTCAGCGGCGGCTCGCTTTTCGGTATCACCAATCCGATTCTGCGAGCTTTGGTTCTGGGAGTTATCGCCGGTTTTGGGCTTCCCCTCATCAATGCGGTGATGAGGCAATTCTATAAGGTGAGGCTGCGATTAGGATAGCGGCAAGGAGCTGCAAGGCGAGTTAAGATCGCGGCTGGCCGAAAGCTGGCTCTTAATCGAAAGGGGTAATCCATGCGTCCCGTGGTTCTGGCTCACGGCTTTTTTGGATTTGCGGAAATGGCCGGGATTGAATATTTCAAGGGGGTCAAGAGTCATCTGGAGAGGAAAAATCCGGATCTGGCCGTGATCGTCACCGAGGTGGCTCCGAATGATCTTGTCGAGGAAAGAGCGGCCCAGCTGTGGCCGCAGATCGAAAAGATCGGCACCAAGGTTCACATCATCGGTCACAGCATGGGGGGGCTGGACTCCAGATTCATGATCTCTGCTCAAGGAATGGACAAATCCGAGAGGGTGGCGTCATTGACCACCATCTCAACGCCGCACTGGGGATCGCCGGTGGCAGATTTCATTACCGCGCAATGCGAGCGGTTCACCTCCGGCGATATTGACAGCTTCTTCCACAAGCTCCCTTGCCTTACCAGAGAAGCGAAACGGATCGTTAAGACTCTGAGGCGAAAAGGAGAAGTCTGCAGATATCTTCTGGAGCTTTTGGATTTCAGCCGGGAGGGCATGAATAACCTGACCATATCCCACCTGAGAGAATTCAACCAGAAATATCGTGATGCCCCGGACGTCAAGTACTTCTCTTACGCAGGAGTCACCGGACCGGGAGAAAAGGATTGCCTTCCGCCGGTCATGTATGTTGCCTGGGCCATCGTTTTTCTCAGCGAGGACAGCCGGAGCGGAGGACGGAACGACGGGATTGTATCTGTCGACTCAGCAAGGTGGGGCGAGTTCAAAGGCGAAATGGACGCGGATCACTTCAAGCTGGTGGGGCATGATTTCTCCGGGCCGGGATGGTTGAGAAGGCTGCTGTGGTGGAGGAAGAGATTCAACCATCTCAAGTTCTTCGAAAAAATAATCTCCGATTTGAGAAACCTGGAAGAAAGCTGACGCTTATCCCTTGAGGAGGGAGGAGAAATGGCGCAAAGAGACGAGGGGCCGGGCGTTGAACACCCGGAGCTTGCCGATCTGGGTGCCTTTCCTGTATTCCGCATTATCGGGAAGACCCTGGCAAAACTCACGGACAGGACCGCCATCATACTGTGGAGCTCTTTTGCCCTTCTGATGTTGTGGGGTAAGAAGGGTGACGCCACGCTGATATTCCCCGAGCGCTGGCGACTGGCTTTGTTCCCCGATCTCGCATGGAGAGACCAACTGGTATCGTTCGTCTTGGGCTTCATGCTTCTGGTTGTAATTCCATGTTGCATCATCAAGTTTGGGTTCAGGCAACGCCTCTCCGAATACGGGTTGGGTTGGCCGAAAGAGAAAACACGCCTGGGTCTAAGAGCTTTGCTGGTTACGTTTGCCATTGCCCTCCCCTTCTTCTGGCTGGGAACTCGCAATCCGCCCATGCAGGAAGAGTACCCGCTGTTCAGGGAGGCCATCACCACCTGGGGAAGCTTCATCATTTACGAACTTATCTACCTGCTCTTCTTCATCACCATCGAGTTCATCTTCAGAGGGTACTTGCTTTTCGGCCTCTATGGGGCGAAAGACGCAGAGGCTCCAACGGGAGTCGGCGGAGAGAAAGGTCCGCTGGTTTTTGGATTATATGCCGTGCTCATTCAGATGCTAGCCTACACCATGTGGCATATCTACAAGCCATGGCCGGAGTATGCCGGGGCGATCTTCTGGGGCGTGGCCGTTGCAGCAGTTGCGCTGAGGGTCAGGTCCATATGGCCCATCATTGTTTCACACTGGCTGCTCAACGTGTTTCTGGACGCGGTGTTGTGGCTGAAGAGTTGACTTATCGACTGACCAACTCCTAAGGCCAAAACTCCGCATCAAGGAAGAGACGAAATGGTCGCTGTCGTCGAAAAAGATTATCCCGAGGTGGTAAACGTAGAGGAGGAAACTCATCAGGTCGTGGTGGTGAGTGACCTTCACCTGTCAGGGGGGCAGTATGAGGAAGACGGCAAGTATCGGGCAACGGAGAACTTCTTCTACGACGACGAATTCGCCGGCTTTCTCAGTTACCTGCAGAGAAACAGAGGCGAGAGACCCTGGAAGCTCATCATAAACGGCGATTTCATCGACTTCATCAGATTGACCGAGACTCCCTCCCCGGATGATTACGAGCATTGGCAGAGCATCCTGCGGGAAGCCGGAATCGACATGGAGATCGGCGAGCTGCGAGTGTCTGACCGAGAGCATGACCTGGGACTGAAGACCCATGAATACAAGTCGGTATGGAAGATGGACTTCATTGGTAATGCTCACCTTCGCTTTTTCGGCGCGCTGGCCCGATTCATAGACCAGGGCAACCGGCTGGTGATCATCAAGGGTAATCACGACGTGGAATTCTACTGGGATAAGGTGAGGCTTAAGCTAAAACAACTCATCTTGAGGCATCTCAACTATACTTCTTCTAATCCCGAGGCCGCCGGTATCTTGGAGCGTATCGAATTCTGCGACAGAGCCTATGTGCTTGAGAGTAAAATCTACATAGAGCATGGCCACCAATACGAGAAGATCACCAGTGTTCAAAAGCCCGTCTGGGGCCGCGAAGAGCTGACGCTTCCCTACGGATCGTTAATTAACCGGTACCTGTTGAATAAGGTGGAGCTGATAGGACCCTTCCTGGACAACATCAAGCCGCCGACGGCCTATCTGGATGCGATATTCAAGAACTATCCCATTCGAGCCATCAGGACGTTGATCAGATACGTGCCGCTCACCTGGGAGATTTTGAAGAAGAGATATTATTGGGAGACGATGAGGCTCCTGTTGAAGATAGTCAAGTACTCTCTGATTCCTCTGGTCCTGATTTTTCTGGTGTTGCTTCCCTCGATATCTTCTTCGTTTAGGATGTGGCTATCTTCCGTTCCGTTCGTAGGGGGAGCACTGGCCGACCTCAAGGTGACGAGTATTATTTCCATAGCGGCGGTGATACTGCCTTTTGTGCTCCCTACGGTCATGAGGAAGGATCTTGTCACGCCCGCACTTCGAAAGATAACTCGCCGATATCCCGGACTGAAATACGTGATTTTGGGGCACTTCCACGGTCCCGATCAGCGCAGGTACGGAAGCTGTCTGTATTACAATTCAGGCTCATGGACCCCTACCATCGATTTGCAGGAAAAACTCAAGGCTTCGGTCCAGTTCTGCGTGGTTCTGATAAACAAGAATCAGAGTGGCCAATTCGAGACTCCTGTCTTGAGGCAATGGAACCACTGCAGCGGACGGCTGGAGAAGATTGTGCTGATTGAAAGCGCAAGCCCCAAGGCTCACCAGGAAAAATCCAGGATGTACCAAGAGATCTAGAACGGGCGCCAGACTCACGGTGAGAATGTTCCTGGGACGACTAGGAACCCGTACATTGTGCCCCTTCAATCGGTTTACTGGTTTCCGTTCGGGTTCAGGCGGCCTTTTTGAGCCAATCCCGCCAGCTTTCAATTGGCTTTCGATAAACAGGCTGAATCCAAGTTTCTTGCTTTACACAGAATGCAAGCTGTAGTATATTCGAGTTAAGACAATTGTCGGGAAAGAGGATGATTCCCGCATGCGTTCCGGCCTGAGCCGTCGCGAGCCCGTCTGGAGGGACAAATCCCGTGGCCAAATATCACATGAATAGAAAGGACAAGGAGATATCAGAGCGAAACGAACTTGTGGACATTGTCAGAAAAGGGAAGTACGCGACGATAGCGATGTGTCGAGGCAACGAGCCGTATGTGGTCACGCTAAATTACGGGTTTGACGAAGACGGAAACGCTCTCTATTTTCACTGCGCGTTCCAGGGCTTGAAAATGGACTTCATAAGGTCGAACGCCAATGTGTGCGCCACGGTCGTGCACGACATGGGGTATAAGAGGGGCGAATGCGACCAGGCTTACCGTTCGGTGGTCCTGTGGGGAACGATGCACGTGGTGGAGAGTCCGGAGGAGAAGAAACGTGCAATCGAGGTTCTTCTAAGTCATCTGGAAGACGATCCGGAGGAGGTCAGAGAGCGCAGCCTGAAATCGGATGAAGCCTATGGGAAAGTTGGTATATTGAGATTAGACGTCGACGAGATGACAGGCAAACAGGGTGAGTAAGAGGGAAAGCATATGATGGCGAAGCCGATACAGATCGATACGAGGGTAACGCTCAACAACGGCGTAGAGATGCCCACGTTCGGACTGGGCACATATCTGACGCGGAGCGGAAAAGAAGCGCAGGATGCGGTGTCATATGCCCTGGAGATCGGCTACAGGCTCATCGACACGGCGGCCATGTACGGCAACGAGGAGGACGTGGGTGAAGCCGTGAGAAGTAGTGGCGTTCCGCGCGCGGAGATCTTCGTCACCACCAAGCTGTGGAACTCGGACCATGGGTACGATGAGGCGATAGCCGCTTTCGAAGAAAGCCAAAAGAGACTGGGCCTGGATTACGTCGACCTGTATCTGATTCACTGGCCGGTGGAAGATCTGCGCCAGGAGTCGTGGAGAGCTCTGGAAACGCTGCTGCAACAAGGAAAATGCCGTGCTATTGGCGTCAGCAATTACATGACATGGCATCTAGAAGAGCTCTTGAGTACCTCCTCGACTGCGCCAGCGGTGAATCAGGTCGAATTCAGCCCGTATCTCTATCTGAGAGATCTGCATGATTTCTGCCGTGCTCATCAGATACAACTGGAGGCTTACAGCCCGCTGACCAAAGGACACCAGCTGAATGACCAGAAGCTGGCGGAAGTTGCCCGAAAGCACTCCAAAAGCCCGGCTCAGATTCTCATTCGTTGGGCGCTCCAAAAGGGGGTCGTGGTGATTCCCAAATCGACAAGAAAGGAGAGAATAAAACAGAACGCCGAGGTTTTTGACTTCACGATTTCACAAGAGGATTTGAATGTTCTGGATTCCTTTGACCAGGGGCTGCGTACCAGCTGGGATCCTTCCGCGGCTCCGTGATCCGAGTCCTCGGTAGCAGGAGGTGGCTATCTGACATGGCTTTCAAAGGTATGTGGACCTGCCCCAGATGCGGCAGGCAATTTGCCAACCGCAATCAGAGCCATTCATGCGGCAGCTATACCGTCAAGAAATACCTGAAGGGGAAAAGTCCGGCGGCCCAGGCGATATATGCGCGATTCGTGGAGCTGGTGAACAAATGTGGACCCGTTGTCCTCGCCCCCACGAAGAGTCGAATCGGATTCCAGGTGAGGATGATCTTCGCTTCCGTCAGTCTGATGCAGGATGCGCTCGAGGGTCATGTGGTGCTGGCGCGGCGTCTGGAGAACCCGAGATTCGTGCGCATTGAATCGATCTCACCGCGGAATCACGTTCATCACTTTCGAATACAATCTGCGGAAGAACTCGATGACGAAGTCCTCTCCTGGCTGCAGGAAGCTTACAAGGTGGGAGAACAGAAGCATCTGACCTGACAATGCACCCGTCCGGTCGCAGGAGGATCCGATGGACAAGCCGATGTCCGATTCCCATTTCAAGACTCTGTGTTTCCTGTACAGGTTTCGGGACTTGTTCATACCTCGGGAGAAAATCCTGGAGGAGGTGGGCATAAGGCCTGGATTTGACATGCTTGATTACGGCTGTGGACCGGGCAGCTACACGGTGGTGGCCGCCAGGATGGTAGGTCCGAACGGCAGGATCTACGCTCTGGACATTCATCCGCTGGCAATCCAGAAGGTCAGGAGCCTCGCCTTGAGGAAGGGATTGTCGAACATAGAAACCATCCAGTCCGACTGTGCAACCGGGTTGGAGAACGAGAGCATGGACGTTGTTCTGCTCTGCGATATTCTGCATGATCTGAGCGAGCCGGAAGCTGTGCTCAGGGAACTGTACCGCATATTGAAAGTAGGCGGGATTCTGTCATGCAACGACCATCATATGAAGGAGGATGACTTAGTCTCCAGGATAACGAGCGAAGGATTATTCAAACTGTCGAGAAAGGGTAATAGAATACACAACTTCACAAAACTAGAAGGAGGCAAGGCGTGAAGAAGCGCGTTTCGACTGCTGCGGTTGTGCTGGTCCTTATCGGAGCTCTGTCTGTCCCCATGCTCTTCTACTCGGCTGATCTTGGCCGCCATGCCGTTGCGCAGGAAGAGAGTTCGGAGACCGCAATCATCAAACTTCCACCGCCCAAACTTGACGGTCCGGTATCGGTTGAGAAGGCCCTATCGCAGAGAAGGTCGGTCAGAGCTTACAAAGACGAGCCGCTGACCTTGACCGAAGTGTCCCAGATTCTCTGGGCGGCCCAGGGCATTAGCGATTCTGCCAGCGGCAAAAGGACGGCTCCGTCCGCCA
>CAYFQZ010000377.1:0-14542 GCA_964345305.1 uncultured Ignavibacteria bacterium
TTTGAAATCTCAAGTCAAAATAGAAGGCTCTTGATTTGAGTTCGCCGATCTGGCGATGGTCCAGGGAATTATAAATATGCTCGGGTATGTTGTCGATCCTGAGCCTCACTATTTTCTCGCCTATATCGCCGGCGGCGATTCTATTTCTTATTTCCGACAGCACCTGCTCCTGGTTTAGACTTTTGGCATCCACACCGGCCAGCTCGACCATGTCCCTGGTCGGCACCCGGTGGAACTGAACGTCTCCGCCATCCAGACCCAACTCCAAGAATCCCTTCTCCTGTCCCAGCTCGGCCATAGACAATCTCTCCGTCGAGCCAGCGTAGTAAACCTTGGGCTCGATTTCACATTGCCGGTGATAGTGACCCAGAGCAACGTAATCGAAGGGCATGCTCAGGTAGGACGAGGGAATCTCCTGCTCTGCCAGCTCACCCATGGAGAATTCCGGAATTCCCGCCACCACTCCGTGAAGCATCAATACGTTAAATCGGGGCTTTCGTTCACCGCCGCCGACCCGCCGCTCGCCATCGATTCTCACCTTTGCCAGTTCCTTGTGAAGATCCTCCTGATCCAGACAGTGAGGGACGGCATGAATCGCAACTTGCCCCAGTGTTACAAGTTCATATTGATTTTTGTAAACCAGATGAAGAAGCGGAGAGAGAACCTCAAAGAACGAGAACACCGAACCCACCGCTCTCTGTTTGGGAGTATCGTGATTTCCTGAGATTATCACCACGGGAATGTCCAGATCCGTGATTCGTAGAATCTGCCTGATGGCGAAGTTGATGATGCGGTTGGTGGGCCTTACCGTATGGAAAAGATCGCCGGTGTGAAGAACAAAGTCGGGTTTGAGCTTGATTATCTGGTCAACGGCCGAAGAGAAGGAATCGCATATATCCTCTTCCCTCTGGTTGAATCCGGAGGGTGACAGTCTGCGCGAAAATCCCGTCGCCCCCAGATGGCTGTCCGAGATGTGAACGAATCGCATTTGACCATTAACTGCGGCTGATAATGTCAATACCAGAACCTAACTTCAGTTAAATTCCGGTAGCAGGCATCGACAAAACACGAACCGGTTAATCAGAAGAACTCACGATCTATCTTGGTCTTCTCAAACTCCTTCCCCTGCTGCGCCCGGTCTTTCAGCCATTCCTCATACAGATGAATCTTGGCCGGAATGGCAAAGGGCGACTCAGGCGAGGTGATCAGAGCCTCGCCCGCCTCCAGCATCTGAATCTCCGTGCCCAGGTCGGATATATCCTGCTTGGCCGAGGATCTTACTATGCTACGGTCTCGCTCGTCGGCCAATCCCAGAATGAACAGAGTATTGAATTGGGAAAGAAGTTCCTCGTCGATCAACTTGGGCTGTTGGGTGATGGCACACAAGCCGGTCTTGAACTTCCGACCCTCCCTGGATATCTGGGCAAAGATGTTTATGTCGGATCTGCCCTTTTGGGAAAGAACTCTCTGCGCCTCCTCCATCACTATGATGGTGGGCACCAGCTCCTTGAATCTTGCCGGATCCTGGTAGGCCTTGCTGTGGTGATAGAATACGGCTCTGGCCAGAACCGCCGAGACCAAAAGCTCTTCCTGTTCGGACATATTGGACGTATCCACCAGGACCAACTTGCCGGAGTCCAGATCGCCGATTACGTTCTTGGTTATGGATAGCTCGGCGTCCTTGTGGATGAACCCGAGCCTGAGTATCTGTTCCACTCTCCTCTGAATCACAGCCGCGGTAGATTCGAAGAACCCCTTCCCGCTGGAAAGCTGGATGAGAAGCTCTTCGGTCTTGGCCTGAGCGATCCTCTCCATCCAGGTCTCTCCGAACAGGTATCTGGCCGCGTAAAGCATCTCCACCTGCGGCTGGGTGAAATCGTAAATGTGACGGAAATCCTTTATGTCGATTTCTCTGGGGCTTATCTTCAGCTTGTTGTGAGGACCTTTCAGATCACGGGAGCTATACACTCTCAGCCGCTTGGCTGCCAGCGGATGGTCCACTAAGCCCCTGTGGGTCGGATCACCACCGCCGTCGTAATATTCCCCGTGGGGGTCCAGAATCAGTATGCCGTATTTGGACGACTCCAATGTCGCACCGGCCAGAACCTTCATCAGGTTGCTTTTTCCCATGCCGGTAGTGGCAAACACTCCGACATGATAAGGAAGAACTTCTCCGGATACGCCCACCGGGAAGTCCAGAACTTCCTCCCCCGATCTCAAGAACCCGACCTCCAGATCACCCATGAACTTTCTGAGGAAGTCAAAGTCCTCCTTTTGCGGAGTCCTCACCCTGGAGAAATGAGACGGAATCGTCTTGGGTTTTCTGAAGCTGCTGCCCTTCAGGTATCCCAGCGGGACGCAACGACCCACCTTATACAGTCTTCTCTCCTTGTCGTGAAACTGAAAGGACTCTCCCTGCCTGTCCAGGAGCATCATGTTCCCCGCCGTTCTCTCCGCCCAATTGGGATCTGATGCTTCCACCCCGTAGCTGATGTCTACCACTCTGAGGAAAAACGGCAGGTGCCGGTCCTCGTCCTCAGCCAGGAGGATGTCTCCCAGATGGAGGTCCTCCTCATAAAAGGTGCGAAAGCAAAGCTCGGTGATTTTCCTTCCGGTGATTCTTCCCTTGTAATCCATCTTCGCGTCCCTCTGGGTTGACCATGTCGGAGCCCGGTTCAACCCGGATTAAAACATAACTGAAGCTACCCTTTCAGATCGGCGTTCAGAATCTCATGAAAATCCGTAAACAGAAGATCCCAGTCTGCTGCACTGATGCCCTTCTCAAAGGCCTTGGATTGCAGCTTGTATCGAATATCGTCGATCTCGGACAGGGTGACCCGGGCAGTATTATGGGCTGCGGCAAGCGGGTAAGGATATCCCAAAAAGGCCGGGTCCCCGGCCATATGTGATAAAGCCGAGAAGACAAACTCCGCAGCAGCCGGGTCGAATCGATTAACGTCTACGCGAAAGCCGAAATCAGAAGAAGCTTTCAATCTAGCCACGTAGATTCTCCCGAAGTAGTTGGAGCCTGTGGTGTGAAGTTTCTCATCCGAGATCTGGCAGAACCACTTTGAGTCCGGACAGAACTTCTCCCCTGCTTTCATCACCGCAGGAATGAGAGGAGCCTTATCTCCCCAGTAGAGAGTGCTGGTCTTGGTCACCCCGACCAGGTGAACGCCTCTATCCCTGGCTTTCTGGCAGAATCGAAACATGAAGTTATAGGGTGGGGCAATGCTGGCCTTCAGCGACCCGTCCAAAAGCAGGATATCGCCGGTTGAAAGCTCGTCCAGCACCTTCTGTGCCATCTTCCATTCGGAGAAAAGTCGCAGGCGGTCCAGCATCTTCTCCATTACCGGGGTCTCGGAGGGCTCTTCGCCGACCAGGTCGCTGTAAGCCGAGCTGTACAGTTGCGGCAGAGTAGCCTGAGAGATTAAGTCGAGCTTGAGGGGGAACAGTTTTTCATCCGTTCTATTCCCGTGTTGATAAACGACCGCGCCAACTCGATGCACGCCTACTAGAAACGACCTGCCTCTGGCAACCGTAGCCGACCCTCCGTCCACGGCGGCGACTCTGCCTTGGGGCTCTTTCTCCTCTATCGTATGAAAAGAGAGTTCGTCCAGATCCTTATCCAGAAGCAGAGGCTCGGTCTCTTCCTCACCCGACTCCACCTGGATGTAGGACGGTTCCTGCCCCAGTGCCTCGAGGATGAAACTAGCTGCCCGGTTTATCTCCTGGTCGATGGTTTCGTCGACGTCAAGCATTGGTTGGGACCCTCAGTCGTTAAGTATGACCGTAACTCTGCCTGTCTCCGGCGCAAAGCGAAAGTTCAAACCCTACTCCTCTTTCTCCGGCTGCTCTGGCGGCGTGGTGTTGAAACTCTCTACCTTCCACTTGCCTCTCCTCTTCCGCATGAATAGGTCCAACGGCTTTTCCACCTTTTCCGCACCCCCCGTAGCGGTCACATATTCCAGGCTCAGTCTCAGCCTCACCTCTGCACTGTCCTTGATTACCGTGAAGCTCTTCTTGGCTATCCTGCCTCCGGCAAGCTTCTTGCCCGCAGTCAAACTGTCCAGAAGCCGGGCGGACATCCCCTCTTTTTTGTCCAACATGATGGAGTCTAGAACAATTTCACTCCTTTGATTGACCCCCCTTTCAAACGCGCCCAGAGTCTGTTTGATTAGGGCCACCTCATCGTCCGGTCTCCTGCCCACGCAACCGGCGATAAGCAGACCCGCCAGCAAACCACAAACCAGCGGCAACAGAACCATTTGTCCCTTCGTGCCCATTGACTTGATAGTGTAAAGCTCAAAACCGATACAATTATAAGAATAGGCTGGCCAAAATACAACCCCTATTTTTCCACCAGCGGCCAAAACTGTTCGTAAAAAAAGATGAGGGCAAACTCTGGTAGGATAGGGGGGCTAAGAAACTATCCTGGGGGATCCAGAGCTCACCCTCGAACGCTATTTCCTCGGTGTCTTGAAACTAGGTCGAATATAGAACATTCTCCGAGGCACGTCAAGAAAAAAAGTTGATGCCCGGAACGGTTTTTTCTCAAGCCCCCTTCTTGCCGCCCCCGGCGTCTCCGTGGAGCCACTTTCGCAAAGACGATTACGGACGGGATAAGGCGGCTCAGCGCTACGGAGAATGCTGGTAACCCGACAGACGGACGGAATTCTGTCAAGGTAGCTCGGCCAAATGAACTCCACAAAACCGCCTATAAGCACGGTACTGGTTACGCTGGCATCGGTGGCGTTTCTCTCCCTGCCGATCAAGGCCCAAGATACTATTATCCCTGGTCAATCGCAGATAACAAAGCTTTCCAGCACTCTCTGGTCTGACCTCAGGGATGTCAAATTCTCGGAGTCGAGGGCCTTCTGTCTTTTCTTCGACGGGCTGGCCGTTCTGGATCTATATAATATCAACTCCCCCTCGCAGATCGGACAACTGGAGCTGCCCCCGGACGGCCGAAAGCTTGCAGTATCAGGAGACCGTGCCTGCGTAGCTTCGGCGGACAGCTTCTTGTATTTGATTGACATTCAGTCGGTTGACCAGCCGACCATAACAGATAGCTTTAAGCTGCCGGATCAACCTACCGGTATTCATGTGCGGGGCAACTGTGTCTTTGCCGTAGCAAAGGATGCAGGGCTTCTGGTTCTGGATGCTACGGATCCCTTCGAGGTCGCCGTGATCGGTTCTTGCCGTGTGGAGGGATTTCAACCTCTTTCGCTGTGTCTGCATGAAAACCTGGCCTATCTGGCAGGAATCGGGGGCTTGAGATTGATCAACGTTTTGGTGCCGCAATCTCCCTTCCTGTTTGGCTCCAGCGAGGCCGTGCCCGGTGGCACCAAGGTTTACGTGGAGACGGAGATGGACAGGACCTATGCATACCTTGGCAATCCGGCCCAGCTGTCCATTGTGGATGTGACCGATCCCAGAGATATCCTCCCTCTCTCTGCCTACGTTCCCGAGTCTGCCATCGCCGATATGGCTATCCTCAGAAGCCACGCCTATCTGGGTTTGAGTTATCAGGGACTCCTGGTTCTGGACGTTAAGGAACGGACCTCGCCCACCGAGGTCGCCGCGCTGGCTCTGGGAGATTCTCCCAGGAGTGTTTTTTCCTGTTCTCACTTTGCGCTCGTGACAGACAACTTCGACCCTGCCAGCATAGTGAACGTTTTCAACCCCGACCGTCCCTTCGTCGCCGGCAAGTGGATCCTTCCCGGCACGCCCAAGGATGTCGCCCTCAGCGGCGACTTCTCATACGTGCTGTGCAGCAACTCCGGTATTCACCTGCTGAACGCGGAAGACCCTGAGGATCCGCAGATGGTGAGCAACTTCTACGCGCCCTACAATAACAACGACATTGAAGTGGAAGGAAGCCGCGTCTACTTCACAGCTCTTTTGATGGGAATGCAAATCCTGGATTTTTCGAATCCCTTGTCCCCAGCTTTGACCGGTCAATACCGGCCAGAGGGTTATACTTACGGGTTGAGCGTGCAGCAAGGATATGCTTATCTTCGGAATTCCGGTAATGGCATTCAGATCCTTGACCTGGAGAATCCGGCCGCCCCCCTTCCCAGAGGATCGGTGCAGACGCCTGGAAAGCTGCAGGAGATCGCCGTACAGGGCAACTACCTTTACGCAGCAGACCTGGACTCCGGACTATCCGTAGTAAATATCTCTGACGAGGACGCTCCCCAAGTGACAGGCTCTATACCGACTCCCGGTGCCTGTAGAAATGTGTTTTGCCTGGATACCCTTCTACTTCTGGTGTGCGAAAACGCCGGAGTGGAAATATTCAGCATCACCGACCCGGCGGCCCCTGATTCTATTGGGATTTATTCCACAAGCAAAGTCATCGAGGATCTGCACGCCGAGAATCAATATGCCTATCTGAGCACTTCGGATCACACAGTGGAAGTGATTGATCTATCCTCTCCCTCCAGTCCTTCCCTTGCAGCCAGTTACGGCGTTCTTGATGATCCGGGCAATCTTATCGTTAGTGGCGGTTCCGTTTTTCTCTGCGATCGCCGTTCTTTCAAAATACTGAAGTTTCTTCCCTCTGCCAGACCACCCAGAGCCGAGGCACAGGCCATAAAACTTCTCGATTGATCTTCCCGACCGGGGAATTCAAGAGGAATCCGCAGCGGGTTGGGGGATACCAGGCAAACTCGTCGTCGGTCGACAGAAGACTCCACTGGCCTCAAATGCTCAAGAAAAAAGCTGCCCCGCCTGAGCGCGGGGCAGCTTTCAGGTACCAATTATGGTTCACACGGAGGGGGCCCGTTCTTGTATAGGTAGTTGATCAGGAGGATGACATCCCCAAGGCTTATCTCTCCGTTACAGTCTAAGTCCCCCACATTCAGGGGGTTGGGCGCCGGCCCGCCCTTGTACAGGTAATTGAGCAGGAATATCCCGTCTCCGAGGTCTATAAGGCCATCGCCGGTGACGTCTCCCACCTGAGCCGGCTGAAGGTCCATGTCGATCCCGCTCACCTTTCCGTATCCTATTTGAACCTGATCTGGATACGTCGCATCATAATACGAAACCATGGACGCGTAGACCGTGTATGCGCCGGGAGGCAGCCCGTTGATCACGTACGCCCCCTCGGATCAGCTTATGGCAGATCCCATCACCTCTCCCTCGAGCTCGGCATAAACCAAAGCCCCTTCAAGCTGCGAACCGTTGGAGCTGATTGTGCCCGAGATCACTCCCTCTGCCGAGCCGCATGTGCCAAGGTAGAAGTCGATACCGTAGGCGTCGGGTGTGACCGCGGTAGCCTCCTCCCACGTATACACTCCGTCGTAGAACTCACCTATGTATTCTGGAGCGATAGCGAAGACGTAATAATCATCCGCGGGCAATCCCTGAATCATGTACGTTCCGGCGGAATCGGTCAAGCCGAATCCCCAATTCCGGTTCCACGAGACTGCGAAGACGATGCTGAATGGAATCGGCGCAAGCGTGCCATCGTCGAGCACGACGCCTTCAATGACGCCGTCACCAGGCGCCCCGTAGGGGATCAGGGCGAAGTCGACCCCCGGTGTATCCTGACCTCCGACCACAGTAACGGCGGTAGGGTAATCCTGCGGATGATAGCCCCAGGCCCAGGCGCTCACGAAATAGTCCCCCGCGTACAGGCCAGAGATGGTATATGCACCGGAGGAGTCTGTGTGGGCCCAGCCATGGCCATACTCTCCGTGAGCCCAGACTTCAGCGCCACAGATCGGTTCTCCCGTGTTTGCATCCGTCACCGTTCCGGAGATCGAGCCAGGATTACCGATGGGTGCGAGCGCAATATCGATGTTGGGCGTGTCTTCACCGGCAAGCACTACCACCGAGTCCGGGTACGCTTCGGGAACATAGCCCGGCTTATGTGCATCGACGCGGTAGATGCCGGCGCACAAGTTTTGAATCTGGTAGTAACCGCCCGAGTCACTCCATGCCTCTCCGAAACACCAGTTATTCAAACCCCAGGCCAGCAGGCGGGCCATGACAATCGGAAGCCCGGTCTCTTCATCTGTTACCCTCCCGGAGATCGAGCCGTAATCACCTATGGGTGTCAGCGCGAAATCAATACCTGGCGTATTCTGTCCTCCGACCACGAACACGGAATCAGGATAGGTCTCCGGAACGTAGCCGAACTTTCGGGCGTTCACTTCATACGAACCGGGCATCAGGTTATCGCACAGGTAGTAACCGGCACTGTCGGTATGCCAGATGCAGTAGATCCCGGTTATGGTGATCTCCGCCATCACTATGGGCAAACCGGTCTGTTCGTCGGTGACCCTGCCCGAGATGGAGCCAAACTCGGGACCACCCAGTGGAGTGAGAGCGAAGTCGATATCAGGCGTGGTCTGTCCTTCCTCAACCACAACCAACTCCGGATATATCTCGTCCTCGTATCCGTCCTTGTGAACTCCCACCACGTACTGCCCCGCCGCCAGGTTCTGCATGAGATAGTATCCGGCGGTATCCGTCCATGTGTCCCCTGCGTATTGAGCGCTCGTGTCGTGAGCCCAAACGTGAGCCATGGGAAGCCCGACACCGGTCTCCTCGTCCGTTACCCGTCCGGAGATCGAACCGGTTGCCGCCACGGGCGTGAGGGCAAAGTCTATGCCGGCGGTATTCTGTCCGCCGATCACAGTCACCGGCTGCGGATAGGTCTCCGGAACGTAACCGTGTTTCCAGGCATTCACCTGATACGAACCCGGGGGCAGGGGATGGCACATGTAATAACCGGCGGTATCGGTATACCAGACGCCGTAAATCCCGGTCAGGGTAACCTCAGCCATGATTATGGGCAGGCCGGTCCGTTCATCAGTCACCCTGCCGGAGATGGAGCCGAACTCGGGGCCGCCTTCGGGAGCAAGAGCGAAGTCGATGCCGGAAGTGTTCTCTCCGGCTATCACCGGCACCGAATCCGGGTACGTTTCGGGAGCGTAACCCTGCGCATTTGCGTTGACCATGTAGATACCGGGACACATGTGATGGAACACGTAGTACCCGTCCGTATCACTCCAGACCTCCGCATAGCACCAGTTATCCAGTCCCACGGCTACCAGGTGAGCCATGCTGATCGGGAAACCCGTTTCTTCATCGGTCACCAGGCCTGAAATCGAGCCATACTCCTCTATCGGCGCCAGGGCAAAGTCGATACCTGGCGTGACTTCCCCCGACAGCACAATCACCGAATCCGGATAGATTTCCGGAGCATAACTTTCTTTGCTCGCAACCACCTGATAAGTCCCCGGGCACAGGGACGTGATGGCATAGTAGCCGCCGGTATCGCTCCAGGTCTGCCCGTGACAGTTGTTGTCCAGGCCTACGGCCACCACGCGAGCCATGATTATGGCTAGGCCTGTATTCGCATCGGTCACCCTTCCCGAAATTGTCCCGGTCTCTCCGCCTATGGGAGTCAATGCGAAATCTATGTTGGGAGTATTCTGCCCTCCGATGACCATCACCGGCTCCGGATAGGTTTCCGGGTGGTAACCTTCCTTGTGTGCACCCACCAGGTAGGTTCCGGGAGGAATATGATCACACAGGTAGTGCCCCATGGAGTCCGTGAACCACACACAGTCACAATCCAGGTCGCTTAGAATGATCGCTGCGTGAGCGATCGGTTCACCGGTAACCTCATCCGTGACCGTTCCTGAGATGGAGCCAGTCCCCTGGCCCGTGGAAATTAAGGCGAAATCTATGTTGGGAGTATCCTGTCCCTCGAACACGGTGACGGAATCCGGAAACGTTTGGGGAAAATATCCGTCGGCGTACGCGTTGACAATGTACGCTCCGGCAGGAACACTATCGCAGACATAGTAGCCTTCGGCGTCCGTAAGCCAAGCACAATATATCCCGCTGAGTGTAATCGCCGCCCCTGCAATGGGATCACCGGTCGCTTGGTCGGTGACCCTTCCTGAAACAGAGCCGAACTCAGCGAAAGACGTACCACCATACGAGACGGTCAGAAAGACCAGAGCCACAAACGCCAATAGAAGCTTTCCTTTCATCTCAAAATCACCTCCTCTATCCCGTTTCGAGCTTTGCGTTTTTAAGTTACGTTGCCCAGCGAGCACGCCTCTGGGCAGACGAATTCGCTTACTTGACAAATGCCAGTGCACCCGGGAAACTTGCGCGCAGTCCGTTCTAATCTGGAATCCATTTTCGAATATAGTGCAAGCCGGAACTTTTGTCAATAGAAAAAGGCGCAATAGAATTCTCAGGCGCAAACTTCATTCCACGTCTCCGCTGCCTGCCGCGACCTCTGCGTTAAGAAAGCATAGTCGGGTGGCCAGCCGGGGGTTCACACTCGCGTCAGCTGCCGAAAGATTACCAGCTTCGGAAACGGATCGCAAATTACGTCTTGACAACGAACGAAGGAATGATTACCGTTCTGCCGAAGAAATCACACATGGATTGAACGAAGATGAAAGGCATCCCCCCACTAACCGAAAGACGTCTTCTGAGACTTGCTGGGGCTCTGGAGGAGCTTATTAAGGCCAAGTACCTCGAGACCGGCCTGCCTTTTGTAACAGTCAAGTATGCCCAGACTCTGGATGGAAAAATCGCCACGGTGACGGGAGATTCGAGGTGGATCAGCGGACCGTGCTCCCTGCGCCTGGCTCACTGCATGCGGAGCTGCCACGATGCCATACTGGTTGGGGTAGGTACCATCATCCGGGATGATCCGCGTCTGACCGTGCGTCTGCTCAAGGGGAAGGATCCTCGCAAGGTGGTATTGGATACTGCACTTCGAACGCCGCTTCATTCCAGAATACTGAAAGGGCCGGCTGCGCATCAAACCACTATCGTCACCACCTCTCTTCGTGACAGGGAGAAGGTACAGAGAATCCGGGCCAAGGGCGCCCGGGTCTGGCGAATAAAAGGGGATCGCTCAAACAGAGTGGATCTGAAAATCCTCTTGCAGAAACTGGGCCGGAATGGCATCAGGTCCCTCTTGGTGGAGGGAGGATCGGACATAATCACTTCCTTTCTCAGGTGGCAATTAGCCGATCACCTCCTGGTCGCGATTGCCCCCAAAATCGTCGGTAAAGGTCTCTGCAGCGTCGGCGCTGGCGGGCTGGCCGCACGGCATCCCTTATCTTCCGTGAGATATTTAATCGCCGGTGAGGACGTCATCGTACAGTGTTGCCTTCACAGATAATCTACACGATTCTCCGCCTCCACCTTAATTGTCAAGAAACCGCCGGGACTTGGGGACATCTTAAAACGCCAGGAAAAGGCCCAAAATAGCGTCTTGACAATTCCCGGTTTCATGCTATACTTATCAGTAGAGGGCCGAAGGAAGGAACCTTTCGCGGAACTGCCCGGGTGTTTTAAAGTGATACGTGAGGTGTGTGGGCTAAGCCATTATTAAACAGAGCATTAAGCGTCGGACCGGGCATCGTAAGGACGGAGCGGAGATGATAAAGAACTCGCGTGGAGTGCAAATAGTAACCAGATTTGCTTTTTTTATAGTCTGCCTACTATACACTCTCGCTACGTCAGGGCTGGCCATTCGCTGGCCCTTTGGAACGGGAGACGAGTCGCTGCCTTTAGGGAATAATTACGGAGAATATCAGAATTACAGCGGTTATCCTTATCTTCACCCGGGCATTGACATCATGCAGCTGGGCGGAACTCCGGTCTACGCGGTCAAATCGGGCATAGTCAAGGCCGTGCTCACCACGTCGGGCGACTACCACTGGAGGGTAGCCGTGGGGGACTCATCCGGATCCGGCTGGTGCGATGGTTGGCTCTATGCTCACCTGAGTCAATATACCATTCCGGTTCAGGTCGGCGACTCGGTGGAGGTGGGAGACTACTTGGGCGACCTAGTATGGTGGCCCGTGGCCGGATTTCACCATCTGCATTTTGTAAAGATCAGGAATCAGGGGATGAGTTGGCTGCCCGACTGGAAATTCATCGCCAACCCTCTGGACGAGCTGATTCCTGTCGACGAACCGGACGCTCCCGTGATCGAGGATGCTAGACCGGGCGCGAAATTTGCCTTCTGCTATAACAACAGCCACACCTATTTCGATCCCGGCGTATCGCTGTCCGGCCCGGTGGATATCGTCTCCAAGATATATGACCAAACCCTTCACCCCAGTTGGCGAATGATCCCCTATCGGATTGAATACTCCATCTTTAACGATAGTATTAGTTACGGTCCCGTCCTCTCCTTCATATTCACAGACACGCTTTACTGGGATGAGAACACGCACGTGATTTACCAGAACGATGCGGTGTGCCCCACGCAGGGGGACTACGAGAACAGGGAGTTCTATTTCATCCTGACCAACTCCGACGGAGACAGCGTGGTTGAGGCTTCCGATTGGGCGCTGGGTTGGAACACGCAGGAGTTTCCCAACGCAGCCTACTGGGTGAAGGTCAGTGCACATGACAGGTACGGGAACCCGGCCACGGACAGCATGCAGGTTCAGGTCGAGAACTACTTTCAGGTGGCTGGCAAGGTCGGCCTGTCCGACGATCCTCCGGACTCCAGCGGCAGCGTAATCCATATCGTCCAGTTATCCGTTTCGGATACCACGGATGCGGGGGGCTCATTCACTTTCGAATCGGTGGGCGGAGGTCATTATCTTTTTCAATTATCGCATCCGGGCTACGTGTCTCTTGATACGGCCGTGCAGGTCGGCGCAGGTGCCGACTATGAGTTCACCTTGGAGGTGGGAACATACCTTCGAGGAGACGTTAACTACGACCAACGGACAGACTTATCAGACGCGGTCTATCTCATCAACTACCTGTACAAGCAAGGTCCTGTCCCTCTTCCCTTCTTTGCTGGGGACGCCAACAGCGACGGGACAGTGGATCTCTCAGACGCGATCTACCTGCTAAATTACCTTTTCAAACAAGGGCCCCCGCCCTAATGTATTCAAGACGGAGGATTTGCCCATCAAAACTAACGAGTCAGGCCGCGAGGTGATCGATGAAGATACTATTGAGTTTTTTTCTGATGGCAGCGATTCTGTGCAGTCTCGGTTATGCCCAGATTCCTCTTGAGAAAGCCCCGTTCTGGCAGTCGACCGAGACCGGAGTCTATTCCACCGGCGCCAATTGGGGAGATATAGACAAGAACGGCTACCTGGATCTGGCCATCTCCAACGGGAACGACATGGCGCGCGCGCCCAACTACGTCTACTTCAACCACGGCGACAGCCTGGAAACCTATCATGGCTGGCGCTCTATCAACACCGACTATTCCGGGCACTCGGCGCTGGGAGACGTGAACCAGGACGGCTGGCTGGATTTTGCGGTCTCCAACTACATCTCCACCGGCTGGAGGCCTTCGGCCATGCACCTCTACCTCAACTCGAGCGGCTGGCTGGCCACGAATCCTTCCTGGCGATCTGCTGACTCCATGCACTCCTTTGCCTGTGCCTTCGGCGATGCGGATGGAGACGGCGATCTGGATCTGGCCGTGGCCTGCGGAGAAGCATACAATAACATCCGGGAGCCGCAGAGGATCTACTACAATGTCGGTGGCGCCCTGGAGAGCACTCCTTCCTGGACTTCGACCGATAGTACCCCATGCTACGACGTGGAGTGGGGGGACGTCGACAACGACGGGGATCTGGATCTGGCTTTCATCGCCTCCATAGGGCCGGTGTCCGTATACCATAATCATGGGGACTCCATCGAGCGAACTGCTTCGTGGAACTCCGGCGGATATTACGACGGCAACACCCTCAACTGGGGCGACATGGACAACGACGGCTGGCTGGATTTGGCGGTGGCCAACAACACCCAGTTGGGGCAACCCGGGTATTTCGAGGTTTATCACAACGTGGCAGGGACTTTGCAGACTCCGCCAATTTGGCAATCCGACACGGAGGGTTATGGTTCTTCTGTCTCGTGGTGCGACGTGGACAACGACGGGGACAAGGATCTGGCCGCCGGCAGGTGGTGGGGTTACTCGGAGATATACGAAAACATCGGAGGAGCTCTGACCACCAGCCCCACCTGGCAGTGCTACTCAAGTTACATTTGCGTGGTAGAAGAGATGGTATGGGGGGACGTGGACGGGGACGGAGTGCTCCACGTAGTCGGCGAGACGCACGCAGGCGACGGAGTCAAGAAGGTATTCTATTTCGATCGCTATCCGGCTCACGGACTGAGATGCGTGATGGTGGACGGTGATACTCTCGACGTGACGGAATACTGCTACAGCCTGGCCAACGGCTGGGTTTCTGTCGCTTCCGCTCCGCTCAGCGAGATAGTGTTCGACTACTATTACTCGCATAAGCCCGATCTGGCGGTGAGCAACTGGGAGGCGGAGAACCAGATCTTCAAGAATACTGCTCATGCTGACTTGTGGGGCGACGCCAATGGAAGCGGTGAGGTTGAAGTAGGCGACGTAGTTTATCTGCTGAACTACCTTTACAAGGGCGGGACCGCGCCGGTACCTTCCCACGTGGGAGATCCGAACGATGATTGCATCATAGACGTGGCCGATGCCGTCTACCTGCTAAACTATCTGTATAAAGGCGGCCCGGCTCCTCTACCCGGATGC
>CAYFQZ010000378.1:0-23861 GCA_964345305.1 uncultured Ignavibacteria bacterium
TCAGATTTCTGATACCGGTCGTCCTGGGGGGGTTGATCATCGCCGAGCTTCTGGAGAGGATAGGGAGCTCGTACGGCGGCTACCCCAGGCTGGCTGAGTTCCTGGGGGGCTGGATGGTGGTCCTGCTCCTGCCGGTACTGGGAATAATTCTTATGTTGGTCAAAAGGAGAAAATGATGCCTGCTTCGGCCATTATCATGTTAATAGTCACGTGTGTGGTGTTGTTCGGGGGAATCGGTATCTGCATGTACGTAGCCCTCAAGAAGAAGTAGAGAACCATACCTTCTGTCCTTCGTAGAATAAAAGGAGGGCAACGGTCGGCCGGAACGTGAAAGAAGGTCCAAAGGGCTGATTCCGTCCGTACCAATCAGTGGCGATTTCTTATGAGTCCTGCCATTTTCGTCTTGTTGGCCGCCTTTGCCATTCTGGTTTTGGCGGCCCTGTTGGTGCCTGTACGTTTACAGTTGATCCTGAGCGATCGCAGAAGGTCGATTACCATCGGCTGGCTTGCACTCAGGGCAGGACGCGATCTGAAAGACAGGGCATTTGTGCTTCATCTGCGCGATCGAACCATCGTGCGAAAGCAATCCAGGAAGACCAGGAGGGAGAAAGCGAAAGAGCGGCCCCAGGAGCAGCAGAAGAAGAAAAGGGGGTTCAAGTTAGCGGATTTGTGGGAGGAAAGAGACTTGGCTCAAACCTCCATCCAAGCGGGCCTGCGGTTCCTCTGGGAGGTTCTCAAGTCCATCCGATGGGACAAGCTTCTGTTGGAACTAGACGTATCGACCCCAGACCCCGCACTGACCGGCCTTCTGTACGGGGAACTCTGTGCCGTGAAATACTCAACCGAACACGCTTTCCCGCAAGCCCAGATAGATGTTCGGGCCGATTTCACAAGGGAAGTTCCCGGAGCCGAGGCGGAGTCGATAATCAGCATCAAGCCTCTGAACGTGTTGGTGCCGCTGTCCAAGTTGTTCCTTGCCCTGCCGAAGATTCGCATAATTAAACTTCTACTTCGAAAGAAAAGGAGGTGAACGGAAGATGCCGAGCGCAGCCGAACAAATCATCAAGACGCTGATGGACGAGATAAAGACCATCGCCAGGACGGAGACCATCCTTGGCGAGCCGATCACCATCGCCGCGACCACCATCATCCCCGTCTGCAGAATCCTTATGGGGTTCGGAGCGGGCGGAGGAGAAGGTGAGATGGAGGCTAAGAAGGGAGGGGGCTCCGGCGGAGGTGGAGGAGGCGGGGTGCGGGTCGAGCCTGCCGCCTTCATCGTGATCAAAGGAGAAGAGGTTACGGTGATGGGAGCAAAGCCGGGCAGGCTGGAAGGCCTGTTTGAGGCAGTTCCTGGAATAATTGAAAAGATCCAGAAGGCTAAGAAGGCTAAGAAGGAAGAGGAGAAGGAAGAGAAATAGAAAGGCGGCACAATTCTTCTGATCTCGTTCGAGCCGAAAATTGAGCCGGGCATGGGGCGAGCAGGGAAGCTCGCCCTGCCGGCTTGAGATCCTCTCGCCTCCTCGCCGCGTCGGGTCCCCGTCAGGTGACCTCCTTTCACTGGGGAGTGGCAGTGCAATAATACCTGGTTGCCCGGGGCTTCAATCGGACCACCTGGCCAACAGGCCGGCGGAGCCGGGGATAACCTTCCGGCTAACAAAATCCCATCCTGGGGACTAAAGTTCGTTTTCCCGAAGTCGATACTAAAACACAGTCTGACCGAGAAGCTCCGAAAGTGCCATCGTGAGCAACTCCGGTGAGGACGTCTTTCTCACTTGCGCAAGCTCTAATGATCGGGAGAATGGTAAAATCGAGTTTTGCACGATGAACATCCAATCCTGGATGTCTGCATCAACAGGTGAACGATCAAAGCCAAGGAGGTGATGATTCGGCAAACCAAAAGCGCATCTTTTTTGTGATATTTCAGTCATCAACTGAAAACAGAGGGGGTTAGAAATGAAGAAGCTGACGATTTTGGTCGCAGTCCTGTTCATTCTGGGCTCATTTGCCTCGGCAGCCGCTATGGATCGTACCGGCATGTTTGCCATCGGAGGTCACTTCGGCTACTCTTTTGGCTTCGGAGAGGCTTTCAAGGAAATCGAATGGGGTCAGGAGTTTGGCACCAGCTACTGGGGATTCAGGTACGAAAACGAGGTCACCTACAGCTTCTGGGGAAACATCAAGTATTGCGTCAGTCCGAATTTCGCGCTGACCGGCATAGTGGACTACCAGGCCGGTGACGTCAACGTCATCAGCACCTTCGGCGGCTACACCTCTACCGCGAGCGAAAGCTACAACTGGACCAGCGTACTTGGCAACGGCATATTCTCCTTCAACCCGGACGGGAACACCAATCCCTATTTCACGTTCGGCGGCGGCGTTTACTTCAACGATGACGTCAGCGAGCCCGGAATAAACGTGGGTGGAGGACTGGAACACTTCTTCCAGGACAACCTGGCCCTTGACGTGGGAACCAGGTATCACATGATTTTCACCGATCCGGATAACACCAATTACATCAGCATCTACGGAGGCATCAACTACTACTTCGGCACCAGGTAGCGCCCACGGACATTCCAGAAAGCGGCCTCAGGAGAGCTCTCCTGAGGCCGTTTTCTTATGGAGGCATATGACCCTTCCGGTCAACGTATGCCTAGGGAGCAGATTCCTCTTTCAGCTCCTTCAGGAGCCCGACTACCTGCTCTAGCTGAGCTTGATCTCCTCGCCAGAGTCTGACGAAACTCTCTAGGCTGGCTATGGCCTCCTCCTTTTTTCCCATCTGAAGATAGACGGTACCCAGTCGATAGAAGGCCATGGCATGCTGCGGATCATAGCTGGCGGCGCTTTCATATTGCTCGATCGCGCGGTCCAACATGTTCTTTCGAAGGAGGACCTCTCCGAGAAGATAATGAGCTTTGGGGTTATCGTCTCTTAGAAAGAGCGACTGTCTGTAACTCTCTTCAGCCTGGTCCCATAGACCCTGATTATGATATTCTATGCCCATGTTGTAAAGAACAAAGGCGCTGTCCGCTCCCTGTTTCAACGCCGTGCCGTAGTAATCCAGAGCCATCTGGTGATCGCCTCGATCTCCGTAGATCGATCCCAGATTCACATAGGCCTCGCTTAAGCCCGGATTGTACTCTACGGCCTTCCTGTACTGCTCTTCCGCTTTTTCAATTTCTCCCTTGTCGGCGTATATCACACCCAAGGTGTAGTGAGCCTGACCGGGGTTCGCGCCGGAATAGCCCGGCACGGGGAGATTGATGGGAATTGCGATTGCCAGCAGCGCCGCCAGATATCTGGCAAACTCAGGCACCCTCCTTTTCTTGATCTGGGATGCGAACCGGTCCAACGCGTAAGCACCAAACAAGACGAGAACTGGTATGAGCGGAACTCGATATCGAGCGGTCACAAAGAAGAGTACTATGCTGACCATGTAAACTAGCAGGAAGATCTCAAGAATAGCAACGTCCTTCTTCTCTCGGTGAGATAGAATAATCCCGATGATGGCTAAAGGAGCGATCAGTCCGAACGGGAAGTAAATGATGAAATGCCAAATTAAGGGTCTCAAAACTGGGGCGCTTCTGGCGAAGAAGTAGAAGTCTCGGTTGTTCGCCAGCTCGTTCCCGTTCCAGAAAAGAATCAGCTTCTTTCCCATCAGTTTGAAGAAGGATAGAGGCTCTGACACGGCAAACCTCAACCCTTCGATATACCAGAACCGTGATATTTCAGAAGGCTTCAGACTTGCTCCCGTGGACTGCTCTGCCAAGCTCTTTGCGTCCTGATACGACCCCCACCAGGTGCTCCTGGCTCCGGGAAATATCGCGGACGCCCCGTCCGATTGGGGGTTGTTGCCGATGTAGAAATTCATCCCTCCCTGAGACGCAATCAGCACCAGATCGTTTCCTTTGACGTAGTTGCGGACTGTGACCGGTGATATGACCAGGATCGCCCCGACGGCGAAACAACCGGCATAAGCCACCCCCTTTGCATATAGTCTGCCAGCTTCGTTTCGCGACCTTAAGATCAGCCAAATGAAGAAAGCCGCTCCCACCAGAAGGATGTTGGGCCGGGCCAAGGCGGACAGTCCCAGGAGAGCTCCGCACACAACCCACCGACCGTATGATGGCTTTCCCTTCGCCCAGAAAAGGCACGCAATCACAAGTAAATCCAAAAACACGAGCAGAACCGGAATGAGCAGTTCCCCCTCGAAGCAGATCAGCACTCCGTAGAGAGAAGCCAGGACCCCTGCAATTATGCCCGTTCTTCTGTTGAAGATACTCTTGCCCAACAGGTAAATCAGCACGCAGCTTAGGGATCCGATCAGAAACTGAATTAAGCGTGCCATCAGGTAGTTGGGGCCGAAGATCTTATAAACAGCAGCCAGGAAGTATGGATACAGCGGCGCACGAAAGAAAACCCCGCCGGTAAAATCATCTCCTGCCAGTATAGCCTGGGCCCACTGGTCGTGATATTCCGCATCCATGATGGGGGTGTCGAACAAGGGAGAGTTCCTCACCTGGTCCAGATATACGAGCCTGACCGCGAAGGCCAAGATGAAAATCCCGATGGCCCCATAAAGGTCCTTTCTAACCGACTTACTCATAGCGCAAGGTCCTCTCTTTCTGCAAGCTAATTCGAGCGGGCTTTGAAGTCAAGGGATTCTGGCCTATGGCAGTCCGGGAGTGCGACGGCTGGGTCCAGGCCAGGCGGTTGTATGTCTTCGTGTAATGGGGAATGAGGTTATTTCACTGTGTTTGAGTGCGTTTTGCCGGACTTGGAACGGGGCCAGGGGGATGAGGCTTTTTTGTGGCTGTCGGATTGAAAACTCTTGACAGGGGTGGGGGAGTGCGGTAAATTTGGCTTTCTTTCGTATAGCTTATGTTCGGCGGAGACAAAATATGCTAGAGAATCTCATACACGAGGAATGCGGAGTCTTCGGCATCTTTGGAGCACGAAAGGCAGCCGAGCTGACCTATCTGGGCCTCTACGCTCTTCAGCACAGGGGGCAAGAGGGAGCCGGAATAATCTCCTCCGACGGCAAGAGAATCTACGAGCACAGGGGTTCGGGAGAGGTAAACGAGGTTTTCTCCCGTCAGGAGATTCTGGGCCAACTGAAGGGTCACATTGCCATCGGCCACAATCGCTATTCCACCACCGGCGCGTCATCGTCGGTAAACATACAACCGATTCTGATCACCTACAAAAGGGGAAAGCTGGCTTTGGCACACAACGGGAACCTGACCAATTCCTACAGCCTGCGGACTTGGATGGAGAAGAACGGTTCCATCTTTCAGACCTCCAGCGACAGCGAGATAATTCTGCACCTGGTGGCGCGCTCAAGAAAGCCCACGGTTGTGGAGATGATCCAGGATGCTCTCTTTAAGATCAAAGGTGCGTACTCCGTGGTCTTCAATACGGGGGACACGCTGATCGCTGCCAGAGATCCGCGCGGATTTCGCCCTCTGGCCTTGGGCAGACTGAACAAGGCCTGGGTGGTGGCTTCCGAAACGTGTGCCTTCGACATCATCGGTGCGAAATACGAAAGGGACATAGAGCCGGGCGAGATCGCTGTAATCAACGGCAATGGTGTCAAATCCCTCTCTCCCTTCAAGCCGGTAAGTCACGCCTTCTGCATTTTCGAGTTCCTCTACTTCGCGCGTCCGGACAGCAAGCTCTTCAACGAAAATGTTGACAAGATCCGCAGAAGATTGGGCAGGCAGCTGGCCGATGAGAGGCCGGCGCAGGCGGACATCGTGATCTCCGTTCCGGACTCCTCCAATACTGCCACCTTGGGTTACTGCGAGCAGTCGGGCATAAGGTATGAGGTGGGTCTGATTCGCAATCACTACATTGGCAGAACCTTTATAGAGCCCGAGCAGACAATAAGGGACCTGGATGCCAGGATCAAGTTCAATCCGGTCGGCGGAGTCCTGAAAGGTCAAAGGGTGGTGATAGTGGACGATTCTATTGTCAGAGGGACCACCAGCAAGAAGCTTATTCACATGCTGAGAAATGCCGGAGCGAAGGAGGTGCATTTCCGGGTAAGCTCACCTCCGATCATTTCCCCATGCTTTTATGGGATAGATATGCCCACCAGAGAGGAGTTGATTGCCTCCTCCAAGTCGGTGGAGCAGATCAGACAATATCTGGACGTGGATACTCTGGGTTATCTTTCCTTGCCGGGAATGCTCTCCATGCACTCACTGGATGGGAGGGATTTCTGCGTGGCCTGCTTCTCCGGCAAATACCCCACCAAGATCGAAATGAATTCCGGCAAGTACGTTCTCGAGAGAGGATGCTGACGATATCCGCGCAGCAGCACGTGCATCACGAAACCATGGAGATAAGGTCGCGTCAATCTTTGCGCGGTTCAGGTGGAACCATCTCGCAATACAAGACCACATCTCGACCCTTGTCGAGCCGAGGGGTGCGCAAAATTTGAACACCAGACTCCACTTCATATTCCAGCAATGGGAGATAAGGCGCCTGGTCAAATTCGGCCTGGTGGGAAGCTGGGGATTCGTGGTAAACATGTCCATCCTTTGGTTTCTGACCGAGATGGCGGGGCTTTATTATCTCTTCTCCAGTCTGGTTGCGATTGAGATTGCGTTGATCAACAACTACGTCCTGAATGACCTGTGGACCTGGCACGACAGAGGCAAGGCGGGCAAAAGAGAATATTTCAAAAGAATGCTTCAATACCACGTCACCGCCAGTGCCGCCATGCTCACCAACATCTCCGTTCTGTGGATCCTCACCGAGGTAGCCGGTATCTACTATTTGGGGTCCAACGTCATTGGCATCCTATGCGGTGCAGCTTTGAACTTTTTCGTGAATGACCGCTGGACTTTCAGACATAGGAAAGAAAGAGTCAAACCCTAGGTCGGGCCGCGAAACTGCCCTACGGCCCTGCGATTAATCGCGACGCCAACACTCTCTTGCCGAACTCGTCTATGAGAGTCTCGTCCCTCGTCAAGAAAGAGTATTTGCGCATCGCTCTCTACGTAGTCCTAGCCATCGTTATCCTGGGCTATTTTCGAAACACGGTACGCAAGGGCATGACCGACTTCAAGGTGGTGCATCGTGCCGCCACCAGGGTTCTGAATCAGGAGAACCTGTATAACTTTGATGACGGTCATTATCTGTATAAGTACTCTCCCTCCTTTGCGGTTCTGATCGCCCCGATCGGCGCTCTTGCTCTTTTTCCGGCACAGATTCTGTGGCTCGTCGGAATGTGCGTCTGCCTGTTCTTTATCCTTCGCTGGAGCAAACGGATGATCATGGGAGACGGATCGCCTCCCGTCTATCTTTATCTTCTGACGTTGCTTCTCACCGCCAGATTCTGGGTGCGGGAGTTCTGGCTTGGCCAGACCGATTTCTTGATGCTTCTCTTGGTCTTCTGGTTCATCTTGTCCCTCAACCGGGGAAAACAGGTGACTGCGGCGGTGTTTCTGGCCCTGTCAGCCGTCATCAAGCCCACTTCGCTCGTCTTCGTCCCCTACCTTCTGTACAAGAGGAATTTCCGGTTGTTGGGATATCTGGTGGCGGCAGGAGTTGTCCTCTTTTTCATTCCTACCTTGGTCTACGGAGCTTCCGGCGGATTAGGTCTTTTCACCGGCTGGAAAACCATCATGTCGGCCTCATCTCCGCCTCTGATAGCCGCCGATGTGAATCAATCGCTCTTCGGTCTGTTTCACCGATTCCTGACTGGTTCTTCCGAGGTCAACGTCTTGAACCTCGGTTACTCTGCGGCCAACTTGATTACCTACTTCGTCGCCGCTGCACTATTCCTTTGCCTCCTCTTCCTCCACAGGAAGTCCAGAGCGGCCCAAAACGGTCTGGTCCGTCAGCGGGAAACGATAGAATACTCGCTCCTCTTGATCTTCATGGTCCTCTTTTCGCCGCTGGGATGGTTCCAGAACTTTCTCTCATCCATTCTGGCCTGCATGCTGCTTCTTCACTATCTTTTTGAAGTCGGTTTCAGGGATCGCTTCATCCTGGCGTCGCTGATCCTTTGCTTTTTCCTGGTTAATTTCTTCAATTTCGAAACCGTGGGCCGCAGGTTAAGCGATCTCTTCCTGGCCTTATCTTCTGTCACCTTCGGCATGCTTCTGGTGATAGTCTCTCTCGCCAAACTAAGACTCTCCCGGATAGCGTAGAGTATCTCGCCAAAACGCGTTGAGCGCTCGACGGCCCCACAAGCCACGTGGTTTGCCGCAGCGCAAAAAGTGAGCTAAATACCCTCCTCTCCAAAAGGGGCCTCGTTTCCTGCCGATAGAATACACGACGATACCGTCGATTGGTCACATTTCTGCGGAATGCGAGGGGACATATGCGCCAGGCCAGGATCCTAGTGGTTGACGACGAGGAGTCCATGTGCAGGTTCATGGAAATCATGCTCGAGAAAGAGGGTTATCGGGTCTGTACTAACCAGCATGCTCCCAGCGCATTGCAACAGGTCAAAAGCGAAGAGTATGATCTGGTCATCGCCGATCTGATGATGCCGGAGATGAGCGGACTGGAGCTTCTGTCCAGCGCCAAAGCGTGCAAACCGGATCTTGACTTTATAGTGATGACCGCATTTGCCTCGGTGGACTCGGCCATCGAGGCACTGAAGAACGGTGCCTTGGACTACATCACCAAGCCCTTCAAGGTGGACGAGATAAAGATCGCCGTAAGAAAGTCGCTGGAGCAAAAGCAAATAACCCGGGAAAACATCCAGCTGAAGAAACAGCTGCACACCAAATTCGATTTCGATTCCTTCATAGGTAACAGCCCCGAAATCGTCAAGTTGAAGAAGCTGGCCGAGAGAGTAGCTGCGTCCGATGCAACGGTCCTTATCGAAGGAGAGTCCGGCACGGGCAAGGAGCTTATCGCCAGGGCCATCCATTACCGCAGCCACAGATCGGCTAAGCCCTTCGTGACCATCAACTCTGCAGCCCTTCCCGAGACTCTTCTGGAAAGCGAGCTTTTCGGACACGTGAAGGGATCGTTTACCGGAGCCATAAAGGACAAGGAGGGTCTGATCAAGGTGGCAGACGGCGGAACCTTCTTCCTGGATGAGGTCGGAATGACTTCGCTGGCCATTCAGGCCAAGCTGCTGAGGGTTCTGGAGGAAAAGGAGATCACTCCTGTGGGAGGTACGGCACCCATCAAAGTGGACGTGCGATTGATCACAGCAACCAATTCCGATCTCGACCAGGAGGTCAGATCGGGAAACTTCAGGGCGGATCTTTACTATCGTCTGCATGTCATCCCGGTAAGCATTCCTCCTCTGCGGGAGAGGAAGGACGACACCAGACTCCTCACCTCGTATTTCATCAGGAAGTACTGCCGGAAGATGCAGATGGAAGAAAAGAGCATGGCCGACGAGGCCATGAAGCGGATGCTCTCCTACAAATGGCCGGGTAACGTCCGGGAATTGGAGAACGCGATCGAGCACGCGGTTCTCCTGTCCAAAGGAAGCCAGATAACCCTGGGCGATCTGCCGGAGAAGATAAGAGAGCAGAGCGAAATCGAACTGGTCGCGGAAACCAGGCCGGCCTCGCCCACGCTGGAGGCCATGGAGAAAGCATATATCTTCTGGGTGCTGAATCAAACCGGCTGGCAGAAGAGCAAGGCCGCTTCGATTCTGGGAATAGACTCCTCCACCCTGTACAGAAAAATAGAGAAATACAAGCTGAAATCACCAGCCTCCCCCGTTGCTGAACAGTAGGCAGATGTATCGAGGCACGCCGTTGCCTGCGGCCTTTCAGATTGCGGGGCCCTGTCACGCTCCATGAGTCGGGCATCTGCCCTCGAGCACCGAGAATCGACATGTCCCTGATAAAGAGAACCAAAAACGCCGGAAACAGCTGGCTTAGGGGGAAGAAACTGGGAGAGCTGCTCTCCTCCCAAAATGCAGTCTGCGGTTTGGTTTTCGCATTCTTCCTGGCGGTTTACAGCATGACATTGTGTTCTGCCGTCTTCTGGTGGGATTCCGGAGAGCTGATCGCCAACATCGCCGTCATGGGCCTACCCCATCGTCCGGGCTTCCCCATCTATGTGCTCTTAGGTAAGTTCCTCACCTTCCTCCCGCTTGGGAGCTTTGCCATAAAGGTGAATTTCCTCTCCGCCCTTTTCGCCTCTCTGTCATTGGCAGTTATGTACAGAATCTTTGCAAGCTCCGCCAGGTTGTTCTTTCCCGACGAGTCCAGACGAAGCCGTCTGGTTCACCTCTGCGGCTTTTTCTTTCTTCTGGTGCTGGGATTTACCTACTCTTTTTGGATCCAGGCGGTGAGAGCCGAAGTCTACTCTCTCAACTGCCTTTTCTTCTCTCTGCTTTTATACCTGGCCGTCTTGCATCTGGTGAGGAGAGAGGCCAAGTACTTCCTCCTGTTCTTCTTTCTCTTTGGATTGGGATTGGGGAATCATCACCTCAGCCTGCTCTCCACGCTACCGGCGCTTTTGGTCCTGATTTTGGGTTCGGCCGGCGAATGGCTCCGACCGAAAAGAGCACCTTTTTGCGTCCTGTTTCTCTTGTTGGGGTTGAGCGTCTACCTGTACCTTCCGGTCCGTTCCTTATCCCATCCGGCCTTGGCCTGGGGCGAGGTTGAGTCCATCTCATCGTCGACCGGTTCCGTCCTCGCGCTCGACGCCGTCAGGAATCTCAACCTGGGGTTTCTGTCTCATTTCACGGTCAAGATCGAACACATCGCCGCACTCTTTTTCGATCAGCTCACCCTCCCCTGTTTCATCGTCAGCCTGGTGGGGCTGTTTCTGCTCCTCAAAAGAAGCCGCCGGCTTCTGGCATTCGTGCTACTGCTCGTCGGAGGCAACTGTGCCGCGGTCTTATTAATGACCACCGAGCTTATACCGACCAATCCCGATCTCCACGGCTACTTGATCTTGTCTATCTTTGGATTGGGTCTCTCTTACGGCATGGGCATTTTTCTCATTCTGAATCGTATTCGCCGCTCCTCCAGCCTGGTAAGGAATGTTCTGACGGCTGCCCTTGGGGTCGTCTCGCTTTTCCCCCTGATCAGGCACTATCCTGAGGCGGATCTGTCCGGAAATCGAATCGCCCACAATTATGGCCTGAGCGTGATTTCTCACCTGGAGCCGAATTCCATGCTCTTTGCCGACAACGTGAATCTGAATTTCATTCTCAGGGAGCTTCAATATGCTGAGGGAATAAGGCAGGATGTTACCGTCATCGATCGCGGGCTTTTGGGTTTCGGCTGGTATGCAGAGCAAAAGAGAAAAGAGCTGGCAGTCCTTTTCGCAGACATTCCCAGAGACGTGGTCGGAGACCCCTTGTTCGCGTCACTTCTCGGAAGATGCCTGAATCAGGACAGGCCAACGTATATCGAGTTCACCGAAAGGGACTCCGGCTTGGTGGACCATCTTGTGCCGAGCGGATACGTATTCCAGGCCAGTCGGATTCGAGTCGGCAGGCTGACCGAGGAGGATCTGGCCGCGCAAAAAAGATGGGACAGGCAGCATCCCTTCCGGCTGGGCTCCGAAAGCAAGCTTCTCGAACCGGAGAACCATGTTTGGGCGAGAGATTGGGATGCCCAGAGGGTATTCGCTCTTTCCTTTTACAGGCTGGGGCTTTTCTACGAATGGAAGGGGATGGCCTCTCAGGCTCTTGATAGATACGCCCAGGTGCGGGTAATGGATCCTCTGAATGAGGAGCTTCTCGCCAGGATAAGAAGGCTGGAGAATGTCGAAGCACTGTCGGAACCTGAGCCCCCGGACTCTCTGTTAACCAAAGGATCTACTGGATAAGATCTGTGCACCGTCGTATGACGGGAGGAGGGACACTTACGAACCTCGCATTATGCAAAGAATTCGGTAAAAAACCTTACACTCAAAGCGCATGTTCAAAAACCCACCATGGGTTATCCGTTTGGCCAAAACATGTTGGCTCCGGCAGTGCGGAATTGCATGAGTTTTGCGTTGGACTTGGTTGAGGATTGTAAGGAGATCGCATATGTGGTTAGGAAAACGCAGGGGAAATAAGGGCTTCACCTTGATTGAGCTGATGATCGTTGTGGTTATCATCGGCATACTGGCAGCGATGGCCATACCGCGCTTCATGCGTGCCTCCACCAAGAGCAAACAAGCCGAGGCCAAGCTGATCCTGAAGCAGATTTATACCATGCAAAGGGCTTACCGGCAGCTGAAGGATGGCTACTATCCAAGCGACGGAAGCACCGTGGTGGCCCAACCCGGTGATGTGATAGGTCCACTGTGCGTGGAGATAATGCCGGCAGTCTACTACAGCTATTCGGTTACCGGGAACGCCCTGGCCTTCCGGGCCACTGCCGGTTCAAAAGGAGTCAACGGTTTGGATGACGATGCGACTCTGGACGTGTGGACCATTGACCAAAGCGGTGATTTGACCTGTCTGATCGACGACGCTGCGGATTAAGTGAAAGGAGGTCGGACAGGGTGTTTTGCAAGTAAGAAAGCAGAATACGGTGGGAAGAACATTTGGCTGAGAGTAGTCAGGTTTTGAGCAGAGACGCTAATTGGTGAATCGCCCGATAGTTAGAGGCGAACGAGGAGACTGGGACAACGACGGCACGCATTTTGCATTTAGACCTTCGGAAAACGGAAAGTGTGTTGACAAACTGAACAGTGAAACTTAAACCACGGAGGAGGTGAGAGAAGATGCTGAGCAAATTTCACAGAAGCCAGAAAGGTTTTACCCTGATCGAGCTGATGATCGTGGTGGTCATAATCGGAATTCTGGCAGCCCTGGCCATCCCTCGGTTCATGCGGGCAACCACCAAGTCCAAGCAGTCAGAGGCCAAGAACATCCTGAAGCAGATCTATGCTATGGAGCGTGCCTACCGGCAGGAAAAGGACGTGTACTGGATCACCGCTAATGCAGCCAATGCTGGGAGCCCGAACGCTTTCGCTCAGATCGGCATTCAGGTAATGGCAAGCGCCAGATATACCTACACCCTGAGCAGCACGGACGGCGGATTGACCAACTTCCTTGCCACGGCCACCTCAGGCGTTCTGGATGATGACGCTGACCTGGATACCTGGACCATCAACGAGCAGGGTGTCCTGATCTGCACCAGCGACGACGCACTCTAACGGTTTTGCTTCTTGCGTGAGGAAAGGGGACTCGGCAGCTTGAGTCCCCTTTTCTTGTGTCGAATCCGGGCCCGGCTCCTTCTGTGTGGCGCACCTCACGTCAAGTCGGCCGCCATATTTCCGAAAATACTAATATGCGAAGGGATGCTTTAACCGGTGGCATGGTCTTCGTTGCCTCGTTCGTCATCTATCTATTGACCCTCTGCCCCACCATCTACTGGGAGGACTCTGCCGCTTTCTGCGCGGTGCAGTCTCTTCTGGGAATCCCGCATTCTCCCGGATTCCCCGTTTATGTGATATTGGGACGACTGTTCACCATGCTCCCCATCGGGGACAGCGCTCTTTGCTCCAACTTCATGTCCGCGTTCTGGGGGAGTGCGGCCCTGGCGGTGCTGTTTTTCCTGATTCTGGAGATCTTCAAACAGGCGAGGTTAAGCCTCCGGTTTTCCCGACTATCTGCCGCGGTGGCTGTGCTGCTTCTGGGGTTCTCCACATCATTTTGGCTTCAAACCGTGAGAGCCGAAGTTTATACCCTCAACCTCTTTTTCACCACGACTCTGATTTTTCTTGCGGTGAGATGGGCCAAAGCGACGGACTCTTCTCGCCGAGCCAGGATACTGCTTTTGCTCGCCTTCATCCTGGGACTGTCTTTGACCAACCATCCACTTCTCATCATCACCCTGGGGCCGGTTCTCGTGGTTTACCTTTTGTGCTCAGATTTTGCGCATCTCTGTGATCCGCGTAGGCTCGTCCTTCCGGCCATATTGCTGACACTGGGGCTATCCCTCTATCTTTACCTGCCCATCAGGTCGACGCTTCTGCCAGACATCAACTGGGGGAAACCGGACTCCTGGACCAATCTTCTGGCCTATTTGTTCCGGACCTCACAGCCGACCGGCTCGCTTGCGGTTCCGACCGCGCCTTACCTGAACAGATTCTGGTTTGATCTTTCCTTCCCCGTGGACCAGTTTGGCCTGCCGTTCTTCTGGCCGGGTGCCGTGGGAGCAATCTCTTTGTATAGATATCGTCGAGGGATCCTGCTGTTGACCTCCGGAGTCTTCTTCATGAATCTGCTCACTGCCACCTGGGCCACGGACTTTTCCCTGCGGAATTATGACCTTTTGGGTTACCTGTTGCCCTCGCTCTGTATGTTTACCGTTTGGTTTGCCGTGGGACTCAAGGAGATCCTGGGTTGGCTATTCAAGGAAATCAGACAGGTCAACGCCAACGCCGGAAGCGACATCCCCACGGCCCTGGGCTATACGGTCGGATATCTGGTCCTGGCATTGGTTCTCCTGCTGCCCGTGTTTCAAATGGCCGGTAACCTCAAGCAGTGCGACAAGCATTCCCAGGTCTGGGCTCAAAGGTACGCCGGCCAGATTCTGAGCTCCGTCAGCAGGGACGCTGTTGTCCTGGTGGGTGATGATAATACCCTGACCTCGCTCTGGCATCTCAATCTCGCCTGCGGCATGCGACCTGACGTCAAGGTCCTCAGCATTTCAGGCCTGACACAGAAAGCTTACAGAGAGCAGATAGCCCGCCAGTACCCGGACGTCAGAATCCCGGAGACCCGGGAGGGAGACCCAGGCGCACTGGCCTACCAAATTACGCGGGCGAACGCTGATCGCTTCCCTGTGTACTGCACTTTCTTCTCCAGCCAGCCTTTGTTTGTCCGACGTCTGCGCCCGGCCGGATACCTTTACCGGTTATCTTCACAAGAGGTGAATTTGACCGATAAGGATATTGAACAACAAAAGGAATTTCTGGAGCGGAATCTGAGGCAGGAGGGACTTGACATAGTCACGCGGGAGCACTTTGGAAACCTTGTCTTTAACCTGGGTGCATTTTATGACAAGACGGTGGGCTTGACTTTGTCCACAGAGTATTTCCTATGGGCTTTGGACGTGGATCCGTCCAACTCCCGCATATACTTTCAGTTGGGCAGGGCTTTCCTGAGAAACGGAGACAAGGCCAAAGCTTCGGAATTCTTCCGGGCGGGTCTGGAACTGGAGCCTTACAATCTTCAAGCAAGAAGGCTTCTGGAGCAAACTTAAAGGAGAAAGATGAGAAACTCCAAAGGCGCTGAGATTTCCGTAATAGTACCCATGTTCAATGAGGAGGAGAATGTCGAGAGCACACTGGAACGGCTCTCCGGTGCGCTGGATTCGTCTCCCAGAAGGTGGGAGATAATTGTGGTGGACGACGGGTCCACTGACGGAACCAAAAGGCGGGTGCAGGATTTTTCTCGCCTCAATCGATGGGTCAGGCCGGTGTCCTATCCGGTCAATCAGGGAAGGGGGAAGGCACTAAGGGCCGGGTTCAAACATGCTGAGGGTCGCATAATCTGCACCACCGATGCCGACTTGAGCTACGATGAGCATCACATCCTGCGCATGATCGAGGTTCTGGAGCGGTGTCCGGATGTCGATTTGGTCACTGGCTCGCCTTATGCCCGCGGAGGTAAGACCGAGGGAGTGCCCATTCTCAGACTGTTCTTGAGCAAGTGGGGAAACAAGATCTTGGGTTTCGCCATGAAGGGGGGACTCTCCGCCGTCACCGGCGTCCTGAGGGCGTACCGAAAGGAATGCATAGACTCGCTTGAGTTGGAGTCGGACGGCAAGGAGATACACTTGGAGATTCTGTCCAAGGCTCTATCCATGGGATACAAGGTCAAAGAGATACCGGCTGCCCTGACGGCCAGGACCAAAGGCAGATCCAAGTTCAGATTCAAGGCCACAGCTGTGTCGCATCTAATCTTCTCCTTTTTCGAAAAGCCGATGATTCTGTTCGGGGCAGTCGGTCTTATCATGCTATTTTTGGGATTTCTGGGCGGAGGATATGTCATCTATCTCTGGCAAAAGGGAACGCTCAATCCCAATCGTCCTCTGATGACTTTGATCGTGCTTCTCATAGTGGCCGGAATCCAGGTACTTCTTTTCGGATTCCTCGGAACCCAGCTGGTTCATCTGCGGAAGGAAATCTACAAAGTGCAAAGGGAAAACAAGAACTTGGAGAAGATGATCAGCGGCACACGCTCGGACGCACACCAGAGGAGGCCCGGTATCCGACACAGCCCCGTTCCGGAAAGAAGCGCAGCCACCTCCACCAGGGCCGGAAACGGACTCGGCCAGGCGAAAGCACCGTCGGACGACCTGGGGCAATCAGTTAAAGGGAGGCAGTCCAGCCTATGCTTCGATATCGAAGAATTTGCATAGTCACCAATCGCTATCCTGCGCATCCCGATGACGTGGCATCGCCCTTCGTGCGTGATTTCCATCTGGGATTGAGGAAAAGGGGTCTGGGAGTTTCCGTCTTCACCCCTGGTTACGATACGCCTGCGCTGGAATGGACCGATGATGTGGTTCGATTCCGTTGGGGTGGGGGAGAGAAGGTGGTAGGATCCTTGAACTTATCTAATCCAAGGGAACTTCTTCAACTTTTTTCCTTCCTGCGCAGCGGGAGACGCCAGCTTCTGGAACATCTGAAGAAGACCCGTGCCGATGCCTGTCTTGCACTGTGGGCGCTTCCGTCGGGATGGTTCGCCTATCAGGCCAAAATGAAACTGGGCATCCCCTACTCGGTCTGGTGTCTGGGATCGGACATTTACGTGTGGGCGAAAAAGCCGGTGGTGCGAGATCTGACCAAGAAAGTCCTCCAGCAGGCGGAGCACCTTTTCGCAGACGGCTTCGATTTGAGCCACCGGGTCAAGGAGCTTTCGGGCAGAAGCTGCGTTTTTCTTCCCAGCATGAGAAGGCTTCCGCAGCAGCCCCGGGAGGAAAGACTTCTCGATCCGGCGAAATTCAACTTCCTGTACCTTGGCCGGTGGGACAAAGAGAAGGGGCTGGATGATTTGCTGCGGGCGTTCACCGTGGTCAAGAACCGGCTCGAATCTGCCAGGCTATACGTATTGGGATGGGGCGCTTTTGAGGGGCAAATGAGAAAGATGATAGAAGAGCTGAAGCTCAAGCAGGTGGTCAAAGTCGTCGGCCGGGTCTGGACCCATTCGGTGGCCTCCTACATAGAGCAAGCCGATTGCGTGATCATCCCGTCGAAAAGCGACAGCATCCCGCTGGTCTTCTCGGAGGCGCTGCAGATGCGGACTCCCCTCATCGTCAGCGACGTGGGCGATATGGGAAAGCTGGCCAGGGAGTTTAAGCTGGGGAAGGTGGTCTGTCCCGGGGACGTAAACGGGCTGGCCCAGGCTATGGTCGAATTTACGCGCGAAGATGAGGACTATCTAAAGAATGTACCGCAAGCCCTGACGCTGCTAAGCCCGGAGAAGGCGCTCGATGACTACGTCGCCACTCTGGGTACCCAGGAGTATGCTCCGACTTCAAATCCAACAGTGACGGTCCCGTGAGAAACTGAACCCCTCCCCCTTACCGGAAACCTGACTGGAGGGCGCATCAATTTGGCTTGCATCCGGAAAGTGAATTGATTATCTATTAGTTCAAATCCGAAACGTGGAGACAAGGGATTTGAAGATAAAGGGTAAGAAGGTTCTGGTCACCGGCGCCGGGGGATTCGTGGGAAGTCATCTGGTGGAGGCGCTGGCACAGAAGGGGGCTGAGATTCGAGCCCTTGTCCATTATAACTCCAGAAACGACTGGGGAATGCTGGAGCACGTGCCCAAAAGCGTACTGGGTGCGGTGGAGGTGCTGACCGGAGATCTGAGGGACGCAGATTGCGTCAGAGAAACTGTCCGTGGTCAGCAGGTCATATTCCACCTGGCGGCTTTGATCGGCATCCCCTATTCCTATATCAACCCCCGGGATGTGGTAGACACCAACCTCACCGGCTCCCTTAACGTCCTGACCGCGGCGCTGGATTTCGGCACGGAGAAGGTGGTTCACACTTCCACCAGTGAGGTCTACGGTACCGCCCAATATGTCCCCATGGACGAGGCACACCCGGTAAACCCGCAGTCCCCCTACGCCGCCAGCAAAGTGGGAGCGGACCTTCTGGCCTTGAGCTTTCATCGATCGTTTGATCTGCCCGTGGGGATAATCCGACCTTTCAACATTTACGGCCCCAGGCAGTCAGCCCGGGCCGTGATTCCATCCATAATCACCCAGGCACTGCTCAAGAAGAAGGTTAGCCTGGGATCGGTCTTCCCGACCCGGGATCTGACTTTCGTTAATGACTCAGTGAGAGGGTTTATCGAATTCGCCGAGAGCGAAAAAACAGTTGGCCAGGTGGTGAATTTAGGGTCGGGCTGCGAGGTATCGATAGATCAGGTGGTTGCGCTTATCTCGGACTGTTTGGGGAAGAGAATCCGCATCCAAGGACAGAAGGAAAGGATTCGGCCCAAAAGAAGCGAGGTGGAGAGGCTTTTTTCAGATTCGAATAAAGCCAAGGCGCTTTTCGGCTGGCAGCCCAAGACGCATCTGAAGCAGGGGTTGCAGAAAACCATAAGTTGGTATGAGAAGAATCTGGGAAGATACAAAACGGACATCTACAACATTTGACCCTCTTCAGAAGCGAAGGGTTTCGGCTTTGCTTTCGGACCGACTTTTCACTTCTGCAAATCGATCTGCAGGGCCCGAAGGCGCCGCGGGATCGTCGACCCAGGGGCTTCACAGACATCGATAATCCGAACTTCATTGTAACCATGGCGGTTCACCAGTCATGAAAGTGATCATCTTAGCCGGCGGTAAGGGAAGGAGGCTCTATCCTTATACCGTCAGTCTGCCCAAACCACTGATGCCGGTGGGGGACTTTCCCATACTTGAGTTGATCCTAAGACAGCTCAAAGCTCAAGATCTTGACCATATCACGCTGGCAGTGGGACATCTGGGCAATCTGATTCAGGCCTATTTCGGTGATGGGGCCAGGTGGGGAGTAAACGTCGACTACAGCTTCGAGGAAGAACCGCTGGGCACAATCGGCCCCCTGACCCGCCTGAAGGGTCTGGACCGGACGTTCATGGTCATGAACGGTGATCTTCTCACCACCCTGAATTACCTCCATCTGGTGGCACATCATCGGGAAAAGGGCAGGATCGCCACCGTGGCTGCACAGAAGAGGTGGGTGGATATCGACTTCGGAGTAATCCAGAGGAGCAAAGACGAGGGTGGAATGAAGAAGTATATCGAAAAACCCAGGCTTTCCTATCTGGTGAGCATGGGAATATACGTGTTCGAGCCGGAGATACTCAAGTTCGTAGCCCCGGGCGAAAAGTTCGACTTCCCAGACCTGATGCACGTCCTTCTGGAGAAAGACAAGAAGGTCGCCATCTACAATTCCGATGACTTCTGGTTGGATATCGGGAGACCGGATGATTATCATAAGGCGGTGGAGGAGTTTGAGAAAAACCCCGGGCGGTTCCTGGGCGAAAGGTAGAACAAGGGACGAATCCATTGCATCAAGGCTTCCTGGAGAAAGCCCGTCGAACCTGGTTACCTGACTTATCGGGCCGGAGAGTCGCGCAATCGCACCTCTTCAGAGCGGAGCCAAACAAGAAGATGAGATGGAAGGTTACCTTATCTGATCTTAATTTTGACGACCGCGAGCGCAAAGCCGTCGACCGGGTGATAAAAAGCAAGTGGCTCACCATGGGCCAAACCGTGGAGCGGCTGGAGCGGGATTTTGGGCGTTTCGTGGGAGCCAAGCACGCCGTCGCGGTCTCCAGCGGGACGGCGGCTCTGCACCTGGCCATAAAGGCGCTGGATATCGAACCGAATGACGAGGTGCTGGTGCCTTCGTTGAGCTTCGTGGCCTCTTCCAACGCAGTGCTGTATGCCGGGGCAAAGCCGGTATTTGTCGACATAACCTCTTTGGATGATTTGAATCTCTCCTGCGACGATCTCGAGAGGAAGATCACGTCCAAGACGAAGGCGATCGTGGTTCTGCACTACGGCGGCTATCTGGCCGACATGACGCGCATAACCAGAATCGCCAGGAGAGACGGTCTTCTTCTGGTCGAAGACTCGGCCCACGCAATTGGAGCACATACAAATTCGAGGATGGCCGGCACCTTGGGGGCCATCGGGTGTTTTTCGTTCTTCTCCAACAAGAACCTGGCCACCGGCGAGGGCGGTATGCTGGTAACCGACAACGAAAAACTGGCCCAAAGATTGAAACTCCTGCGGTCTCACGGTATGACCAGCATGACCTTGAACAGGCACAAAGGCCATGCCTACAGCTACGACGTGCTGGAACTCGGATACAACTATCGGATGACCGAAATCTCTGCAGCGCTGGGCATTCTCCAGTTGAAGAAGCTGGCGGCTGGCAATAGAAAACGAAAAAGCCTCACCAGTCTGTATTTGTCCAATCTGCACGGGATCGACGGCCTGTCCGTTCCGTTTAAGGACTATCCGCGTGACTCCGCCTGTCATCTGTTCCCCGTTATTCTGGCCCGGAATGTCAACAGAGAGAAGTTCATGGAACTTCTGAAGAGAGAGGGAATTCAAACCAGCATACACTATCCGCCCATTCACAAATTCACCTATTACCGGCGCAGCTGTAAGGGAGATCGAACAGAGCTTCCCTTGACCGAATACGTGGGCAAACACGAGGTGACCCTGCCTCTGCACCCTCTGCTGGACAAAAGGCATGTCATGCTGGTGTGTGAGACGGTAAGAAAAATCCTCCCCAAAGCCTCGAGATGAATCTGGTTGTCATAGAAGAGCCGGATGAAAAGTGGGACCGGTTTGTCTCTCGGCACTCGGGACTTCTTTTTCACCGGTCCGTATGGTCCCGGGTGCTGAAGAGGAGCTATCGATGTCCGATTCGGTATCTTGTGGTTGAGGAGGGCGGACACTGGCTCTGCGGCTTACCCGGGATGATCGTGGGCAATCCGGTCTTTCGGGTCTTCTATTCGCTGGTTCCGTACGGAGGCTTTATCGGAGACAGAGAATCCATACCGCAATTCTTGGAGCTGGTCAACGGCTGGGCCCGAAGGCAGGGAATACACCGGGTTCAGATCGTGGATCCCCATATTAAGAAAAAACAGGATCTACCCGATTTTAAGTGTGTGGAGTGGTGTCGACACGTGCTGCAACTGGAGGGCAAATCCGCGGATGAGATCTGGAGCGACTACGGAGACAGCCTGAAAAGAAACATAAAGACGGCATTGAGCTCTGATCTTAGTTTGGAGAGCATCAGATCGAGGGAACAGGTGGAGCCATTCTATCGCCTTTATCTGGATTCGATGAGAAGGAACAAGGCTCAGGCCAGATACGCGCTGGAACTCTTCTGTGAGATATTCGATCTCTTGGTGCCTGAATTTGCCGATATGTTCTTCATGAATCACCAGGGCCGCCCGGTAGCCGGCATGGTGGTAATTTATTCTAAGCAGACCGCTCACTATTTTCACGGTGGATCGGACAGCAATTACCTGCATCTGAGACCCAACGACCTTTTGTTTCACAGCGCCATAAGAGCCGCAAAGGATAAAGGGAAATCTTATTTTGATTTTATGGGATCGAGCAAGAGAATGCACGGCCTGATTCGATTCAAGGAAAAGTGGGGCGCCCAGCGGCAGGTGCTCCACAACTACCACAAAGATATCAGCAGAGCCAGGGCTGCCATGTATCATCTATTGCTGCCGCTGGTCAATTTACTGAGAGGTAAAAGATGAGCCGCGCTGTCAGAAACGTCAGAGTGGGAGCATGCATGCTGGTTGAGAAGCTGCTCAGGTGGTGCATCAGTCCGCAACTGCGGGCAGCTCTCCTGAGGCTGCTCGGGGCGCAGATCGGCAGAAACGTGCGAATCTACGAGATCAGGCTCATCAATCCCGTCAATGGCTTCAGAAACCTGAAGGTTCAGGACAATGTCCACGTCGGTCCGGGGACGATCATAGATTTGACCGGGACGGTCATCATAGGAGAAAAGAGCACCATATCGCCCCGGGTGATCATCCTGACGCACAGCGATGCGGGCGAGGATCATAAGAGCGCGATATGCGAGATCTATCCTAGAAGAGTGGCACAGGTGGCAATCGGCAGCTCCGCCTGGATTGGCGCAGGCACCATAGTGCAGGCCGGGGTCGAGATCGGAGACAGGGCGGTTATCGGTGCAGGCAGTGTGGTCACCAAAGATGTGCCTTCCGATTCACTGGCCTGTGGTGTGCCGGCACAGGTCAAAAGGAGAATTCTTGCTCCACAGGAATGCCAAGGCTGCGTCAAAAACTAGCCTAACCAAGAGGGTCGGCGGCACTCTCTTGGCATTCATCATCTTTCTCATCTTGGGAAGAGTCCTCTATCTGAACGTGGGGGCTCTTAGCCACTATGAATGGCACTTCCAGCTCCACCTTCTCTTCGCCTCGTTTCTCTTCCTGAGCCTGAATTACGTCGTTGCAGCTTACGTGTGGACTTTGATCCTGAAAATGTTGGGCCGGCCCATCAGCTTCTCCCAGAGTTTTTGTATCACCTATCTTTCCGCCTCAGGAAAATACATTCCAGGTAGGATTTGGACGTACTTAGGTCGGGTCTACCTCGCCGCCAAGGCAGGGCTCCCGGGGCGGTTGACTCTCGTCTCCATGGTGCTGATGTTCGTCACCTATAATGGCATGGCTGTCATCTTTTTTCTTTGTACGCTTCTGCTCTGGGAAGAGGTGCCAAAAGCGTTGGCCGTAGTGCTGATTCTGCTTTTCTCTTCTCTTCTGCTTCTGGTATTGCACCCCAAATTTCTGCGCAAGGTGACCAACTTTTTTTTGAGGCTTTTCAGGAAGGAAGAGCTTGAACTACGAGTCAACCGCAAGAAGGCCCTCTGCCTTCTGGGATTATTGCTTCTGGACCGGGTGGCGTTCTCGACATTTGCTTACCTTTTTGTAAATTCGTTCATGAATTTGAGCCTCATAACCGCTGTCAAGCTCTCGGGCGTGTTCTCCATATCCGTCCTGCTGGGAATGCTGGCTTTCATCGTGCCCGCCGGTCTGGGGGTACGAGAGGGAGTTCAGACTTATCTTCTCAGTTGGTTTGTCCCCGTCCCCACCGCCGTCCTGATCCCTTTGGCCTTGAGAGTGTGCATGACTTCAGGGGAGTTAATTTGCTTCGGCATCGCCCTAAGGATCACCAAGCCCGGAACTCGCGCGCGCGACGTAAGTAGTAGAGAATATCAGACCGCATGGCGCAGGCCTGGTGATCCGGCCAAGGAAGGTGAAGTTCCAAGGGAACCTGTTGAAAGGTAAAGAAATGAAAGGTATCCGACTGCAGAGTTCTGGAACCCCGGCCGAAGGCTGGCAGAAACTTGCCGAGAAAGGAAGACTGGCGGCGGTCATCGATCCGAACGATGTGAGGGGAAGAAAGAATCTCTACATCGATGCCCTTCAAAAGATGGCAGTTCAGAGGGCGCTGAAGAGAGAAGAGGGCCGATTCATTCTCGACTTCGGTTGCGGAAGCGGAAGATTCTCAGACCTGCTGGCTGGAAGGTACGAGCTTGTGCTGGGGGTGGAAATCACCTACGACATGCTCCGCCTGGCAAAGCATGAATGCGAAAGCTCAAATGTCGGTCTTGTCCTATTTGATGGTTTGCAGCTCCCCGTGAAGGAGGGAGAGCTGGATGCGGCGATATCTGTCAACGTGCTTCAATACGTAACTGACGATGCCGAGCTGAAAATTGTGCTCTCCGAAGTGCACAGAAGTTTAAAACCTGAGGGTAGATTCGTCTGCGTGGAACAGGTGACCAATAACAGGAAGAGATGGCAGAGAAGTCTGAAAGAATATTTAGGTCTGTTCAAACAGAATGATTTTGTGGTAACTGCCGATTATCCCATTAGGAAGGGCCATTTTCTGCTGCTTTGCCCCATCTACTTTGGGCTCATT
>CAYFQZ010000379.1:0-6812 GCA_964345305.1 uncultured Ignavibacteria bacterium
GGGCATGTGCTTGGACGCTGAGTGGCGGGTGAGGAAGTTCATGAGGGAACCCTTCACGAAACTCAAGGCGACTCACATCCTGCCTCTGATTGAACTGCACCTTAAGTTCTGTCAGGACAACAAGCAGAACCCTGAAGCCTTCCCGCTACACCTTGCGTACTTCGAGGAGAAGCTGGGCATTCTGTTGGGGAACATGGCAGGCATGTTGCCTGAAGCTCCGGGTGGAGAGATATATCTTTACTCGGATCGTATGGGACATCAGCAGGTAGTCTTGAGGCACAAGGATTACTATGCCTTCCCCAAGACTCAGAGAGATGACGCACCCATCTGCACGCTGTCTGTAATGAAGTTCATGGACCGAGTGCAGCCTGCCGGTGTTGAATCTATTGAGGAGCTGCTCGGTACAGAAAAGTTCCTGACTCCTGAAGGGACTCTCGTGGGTCAGGGCAGCTACATGACATTGTCTATTGACGATTTCCCTGGTGACATACTTACTGACGAGGAGAAGCAGCGATGAACTACCCAGCATTTTATGTGGATTATCGTGACCTCTCGGTCAAGTTCGGTCCAGACCTTTTCTTTAAAGTAGAAATGGATATCACTACTGGGTGTGTCCGTTTGGTATCCAAGATTCACGGGCCTGACGACGAGCACATGGTACGGAGAGGTCTTACTGACGAGCACTTTCGTTATGGGATAGACCGCAACGGATACTTCGAGCAGCTTGGAAAGAAGCAAGACGCTGTCGAGTTCGTGCGGGCTACCAAAGAAGTGGCCGAGATCTTTAACATTCCCGGCATAGAAAAGGGCAAGCTGGGGGTGTACAGTGATTACCCCTGTGTCTTTGTCCCTAGGGGACGAGCAGTCAGGATGAAGTTCAAGGAAGATAAGCTGGCTGTCAACGAGATGGACGCCCAGAGTACTAAAGAATGTTTTGTAACTCAGCTCCAGTTCGACAGGAGAGGGCGCCTTGTTCTCCCAGTTAGAAAGGCTATGGCCTTGATCATCAAGAACGCATCCTTCATTGTGGCCCTTGCCAATACGAAAGAGAACCGCAAGTTGGTTAGGCGGTACAACAGCATCTATCTACTGGTCACTCTGGCTGGCACCCAGCAGACTATGTATAGACACGATCACTTCTAGGAGGTTGTCATGAGTGACAACACCGCTCTCTATAAGGCAATGGTAATAAATAACTATTGCAACCATTCCCATCTCGTACTGGATGTCATGAAGCGTTTGTGGATGGCGACCTCTTGCTCTCCAGTGAGTGGGCAAATGTCTTTCAGGGATGTGACTACGGAGATCAGGCACTACCCCCTGAATACTTTCAAGGACTGGAGCGCTGACTTGGACTGGGGCCTGACGAATAACGGATGGATTAGGAAGATGGGGAGGACCATTTCCCAAAAAGATTTTATTGCTAAAGGCGTCAGGCTCGCCAAGATCATCGGGCGCTTTGAACTCAAGAACCCTTTCGTAGCAGTTGATGCGAGCCTCCCGTTTGTTACTGATGGGAAGCACGGAGTTAAGTTCAGCTGGCCGGAGACTGGCGGATACCGTACAGAGATCGGGGTGTTCCCAATGGATTCGACCAAGTGCTATCGTGTGCTGGAAGACCCGTGCATTCTGGACAAAGATGGAATGCTGCTCACCCCATTGTCGAAGGTCCGTGGTTGGATAGACGATAACTTCGAGCAGTTCGCTGACCCGTTTGCCGTGAAGCAGAGGGGTACGAAGCGCAAGGTCGAAGCTGTAACTATCTCTCCCGGAAAGAGGAGCCAGGCTCGTAAGCGCACGAGAGTTAAGAAGGAGAAGGGTGATGGATCTGAGTGATAAGGACCGGGCGCAGAAGGTAATTAAAATTAAAGAACTTTTGCTGGCTAATGAGAAAGATCAGGTGCGGGCGAAGCGGGAGTACAAATCTGCCATCGTTCAGCGCCAGACGTTGGTCGAGCTTCGAATGGAGAAAGAACAGCTGGAGCACCAGCTGGAAATCCTGACTGGGTTCGGCCAGTTCAAGGCCGATGAGATCGTGGCCTCCGTCAGACTGGACGACGACGAAGAGGATGGGGGCGGGTCTTCCGGCAAGAAGGAGTTGGTGAAGGTATGAACAATGCAGACCTAGCGCAGACGGCTATTGTATGTATGGCCTTCGTGACCATCATCGCAATGGCTTGGGGTGTGCGAGAGACACAGAAAGAAGACGAGTCTATTATCAAGAAACTGGCCCGCATCCATGACAACAAAACAAGGGCTTTGAATTTCTTAACGAAAGAGTTGGGAGACAAGTCATGAAACACAAAGTCGTCGTCGAAGTTACTCTTGAGATTGATGCGGTGGACCAGGCTTACGCTTCTACCGAAGCTGAGCACAAGATATTCGCCGCCCTGGATTGCAAGAGAGTACGAGTAGTTCAGTCTCAGAAGCAGTCCACGGGTAACGAAGATGGGAACTACGGTGTCACTGGTGTCGAGAAGCCCGTGATTAAATTGCCAGAGCGACCCCGTCGAGATCCCGGAATATCTTTGTCGGTGGTTGGTGCAGGGAAGTCGTGAGCGATGTCGTATCCGTTCCAGTTCGGCCAAGCCACTCTCCACAGATGGAGGAAGGATGGAGTCTACTCCTGTGCTTTTAGTTTCAGGAGTGGGTCCGAGGTATCCTTCGCAATAGAATGTGGAGCAAGGTATTTTGAATTAATTGATTATCACCACACTTCATCGTGCATAACTCTGTGGGTCTCTGAGCTGACTAACGTGGCAGATTTCCACCCGTACAACAGAGACATGCCATGGACTCCAAAGGCGAAATGGGAGAAGGTTATCGCAGCCAACCTAGCATTGTTGGCTGACCCCTTCTATCCTTTGGTGCAACACCCCAGGCTCGACAGAAAGTGTTGGGTTCTGAAGAGGAGGTTTGGTCGTGCCAAATGTAGAGTGGCAAGAGTTTCGTAAGGACCTGAAGGAGGCAAAGCGGAAGCTGTACCATCTGCTTCTGACGATGCCCAGGGATCAGCTGGAAAGTTCTGAGTCCGACGCCGATCTCTGCTTCGCGTTGGCCAAAGACCCTCAGATGCAGGAAGTATCAGACGAGGCGCTGGGTACGAATGCCAAAGTCTAATTCTATTTTTTGGAAATTCGTGGTGGTCATCAAGCCCATGGAACAAATCCGCATAGTGCGGCGCGGTAAGTTACATAAGGCTGGGACCTTCCAGAAAGGTTTTACCGCCCAGCTCACATTGGGCGACAGAGTTTACGGTAAGATGCCGCACCAACATTGGCGTAAAAAGTTCAGCCTGGTCGTTCACGATGGCTATCCAGCCATCAAATACGGCGAGCGTTACGGACATATCCCTGGGCAGGCAAGGGCTTTAAAGAACTTGCCGCAGGAAGCATTCGATAACGCCGGGTTGTTTAGATAAAAAAAGAAAATAGGAGGCCCAAATGATTCTGGACTGGCAAGCTAAGGAGCAAAAGAATCCCTTGTCGATCAAGATGAACATGGACAAGAAGGACTTCATGGCTCTGGAACTGGACCTCGACGCAAAGAAGATCAAGCGCAAGGTGGTCTTCTCGGATACGCAGCTGGATGATACCGGCCAGCTGTACTTCAACGTCGTGAAACCAGAGGTTGCGAAGGTCCTGTGGGTGCATATCCTCAACGAGAAGATCGTTCAGGAGATTGTTTACCCCAGTGGATCGAAGGTTGAGGCTCCCGAGAAGGCAGAGGTCACGGTCTTCCGGAGTCCAAAGAAGTACGTAGTGGATGTGGATGGCATCTACTACACCTTCCTCGCAGAGAACGTGGCGGATCCTCTCATCAAGGAGATTGAGAACGCCAAGGAGATGGTGGTAGCATTGATCCACGATCTGACGGCTCGGCCTGACATGAAGGTCAAGCCCTGAAACCTTAGCGGGTATCGTCTAACGGCTAGGACGCCAGACCTTCAATCTGGAAATGGGGGTTCGATTCCCCCTACCCGCAGGAGGTTTCATCCCAATGAGTGCCAAGAACGCTGCTTACTTTGCCGTAGTAGAAGTGAAAGCCTTCCAGTGGAAGGACAAGTGTTGTGACTGGTGTGGAAAACAGAAGAGCAAGAACTGGTTTCACTCCGGATCCAACTACAACCAGCACTTCTTTGGAACCCTGTGTTGGGCATGCTGGAAAAAGTTCTGTGAAATCGGTCTTCCAATGGCAGTGCTGCCTCGGTTCAGGACTTTACTTTTAACTAGAATCCGGTAGTATATCTTCATCAGGGTGTAGCTCAGCTAGTAGAGCACCTGGCTTGGGACCAGGGGGTCGGCGGGGCAGAACCGCCCACCCTGACCACCTTCATCTTTCAGGAGATCCCAGTGCCCCTATTCCACATCCCGTGCAATTGGCGAATGATGGGCATGATGCACGTCGAAGCTCCGACTCTTCGTGACGCTATTCGTCTGGCAATCTTCGAAGCACCATTGCCGACTTCATCGCAAAGCGAATTCGAAGACGGGTCGTTCGCAGTAGAGTTCGAGTGCCTCAAAGAAAACCATCTCGAAGAGTACAAGAGTGAAGGCATTGTGCCCGATCTATTCTTTGAACAGGATTCCCATTTCGATTTAATTGAAATCCGGTAGGAGGGATCATGGCCGATCTAATGCTGGAATGCCGCAGCAATCATTTTCATGTAAAGGATCCCAGGAAGTTCATGGAGTTCATGAAAGGGTTCCCTTACACTGACTTTCTGGAACCCACTCCGTTTGACGAGGGCACTCACGAACTTGTCGAGATAAGAAACGACACCGACCCAGGGCCTGAAAGAGTACCTTGCGAACCGTTTGTGCTGAGCTTTGGAGAGAGCGGGATGCCTGGCTACAGGATTGAAACGAACGACGAAGACGAAGAAGTAGAGGTCCAGGTAGAATTTTTGGAAGAGCTGGCTAAATATTTAGTTCCTGGAGAGGTGGCAGTCGTTCAGCAGGCAGGGTTCGAGGGCCAAAGATATGTGGTGGGCGACGCTTGGGCTGTGAATTCAGACGGGAATATCGTCTACATCACGATTGACGACATCTATAAGAAGGCCGCCAAAGAGTTTGGAATCGAAGATGGCCGCATCTCGCGTGCCGAGTACTAAGGAGGAGTCATGGCCAAGAAGTTGACCGCAGCCGAGGCATTTGAACTGTTCAAGAAGGTGCTCTCAAAGACCGCAGGCATTCATCCTGACGACTGTGGATACGACGAAAGCAATATGGCGGGGCTGACTTCTCCCAAGTTGGTGAAGGAAGAGGTGGCCCATATCGTTGAGAAGTACGGACTGACCGAGGTAGGACAAGACTACTAAGGCGTGCTAGACTGTACCCATTGCGGGGTAGGATAACTGGTAGTCCACCTGACTCTGAATCAGGACAGTGCAGGTTCGACCCCTGCCCCCGCAGCCAATGCGGAGTAGCTCAGTTGGTAGATGCACCCGGCTGTTAACCGGGAGGTCGCAGGTTCGAACCCTGCCTCCGCAGGCTTTATAAGGAGCGACGATGAGAGTGTTGAGCACCATAGAAAGACTCCGACGTCGTTGGAGAAGTTTGGGTGGGGGAGTTCATAGCTGTAGATACGAATTCAATTGCGACACTCCTCTGCTAGAATTAGTTCGCATTAGATAGGCTCCATAGTTTAACGGCAGAACGCCGCCCTGTCACGGCGAAGGCCGGGGTTCAATTCCCCGTGGAGCCGGTTTCATATTGCTGGATGGTGGAATTGGTAGACACACCTGCCTTTGAAGCAGGCGCTTGTAGGTTCGAGTCCTACTCCAGCAGCTCTCTTAACTTCTTTTTACCCACCCCAGGAGAATCTCATGGCGAATATATTCGAGCCGAAAGCATGCCTGCATCTTCATCTGTACCTAAAGCACCACGCGGATGAAGCCACCACGAAACATCCAAGGCACGTAGCCTGTGGTGACTGTGGATTCGAATGGCACAACAAGATGGAAGATCCAGTCCAGTGTCCTATTTGTGGGGACTTCGAAGAGCGCTGGTTGAAGCACGAGATCGGTGAACGAGAAATCAAGGACCTAGTTTGCACGGATTGTTTCGGAGGGATTGTGGACACGCACAGCATAGTCTTTGAGCTAGGAGGAATACGAGATGGGATACCACGCTAACGTCAGTCCTGAAGTAAAGATACCTGTGAAGTTCGAGCAGGCTGCGTTCAGGGCATTTAAATCTTATTTGCTAAAGCGATACCACGAGAGCAACCACGACGAGATCAACGCACTGGGGGATCTTGTCGAGTGTTTCGAGCACCTGCAATACAAATGTGTCCGCAAGAAGAACCACTTCGTAATAGATTCTTACGGTGACGACGAGGCTGGTCACGTAGACAAGCTCTGGGGCATCCTGGCAAAGTTCATGGAGACTGGGAGTCACATCATAGTTAGCTCTGAAACTGATCCAGAAGACCGAGTCAAGCTCACAGTTTCCAAAGGCAAACTAGTGGAGATCCAGGGGAGATGGATATGGGAAGACGAGATCGCAGACCTGAAAAAGATCCATTGACCCAGGAGAGATGTCCCGTTTGTGCAAAGCCATTCTTGTTCACGCTCCCTGGGGTTCGTAGAAATCCCACCGTGATGTGTACTGGATGTTCGAAAGAGGGCGGGGGTATTTTCAATTTAAAAAGAATAAGGAGTGACCATGGCAAGGCTGACAAGAGAGCAGGCAAAAGAGTTTCATGAGCAAGCTGTCCGTATCTTTAGAGACTTCGCCAGCTCAGCAGGGTGGACTGTCGGGAAAACATCCGGAAGATTTAAAGCCTCCGGCAGCCTGACTATCCGTGTA
>CAYFQZ010000380.1:0-2307 GCA_964345305.1 uncultured Ignavibacteria bacterium
CAAATTAGAACCATGAAAGAAGGCGTCCAGGTCGACGGGAGCAAGGCGGAAAGGGAACTGGGAATAAGCTATACGCCCATCCGCGTTGCCCTGGAGGAGGCCATCGCGTCCCACCGGATCGGTAGGGGCAATTCATGAATTGCCCCTACGACAGGCGTCTGCTTGAGGCGACGTGCGGAATGTCGGGGCGGATGTTGTAGCGTCCGAGCTCGTCTCGGACATTGGGGCTTGGGAAGTGCTCCCACAGGTGAAAAATTTCACAAAATCCTCTTGCGAAAGTCTTTTAGATTTGCTATATTCTTGGAGTCGCAAAACCTTCTGAAGAGGGACTACCATTATGCAGATCGATCTGAAGTACGGGCGTTCACATATGCAACTGAGTCTGGATGATAAGAACGTAATCGGCGTCTTGAAACTGAAAGAATCATCCGGCATTCCTGACGTAATCAAGGCGGAAAAGGAAGCTCTGGCCAGACCCATCGGTTCCCGGAAGCTCTCGGAGATCGCCAAAGGCAAAAAGACCGCCTGCATAGTGGTCTCCGATTATACCCGCGGCTGTCCCTACAAGAGGCCCAACTTCAACCTGCTCCTCCCGATCGTCGATGAGCTGCATGCTGCCGGAATCAAGGACGAAGATATCAAGTTCCTGGTGGGAACCGGGGCACACAGAGCACACACCAGGGAGGAGGACATCGACAATTACGGCCAGGAGATTGTGGACAAGTACCAGGTGATCAGCCACGATTGCGACAAGAATAACGTCTCCCTGGGGACGCTCTCCACCGGCAACGAGCTGCTGATCGACAAAGTCTGGGTGGACGCGGACCTGAGGGTGATGACCGGCTTAGTCACCACTCACTATTTCGGCGGCTTCTCTGGAGGAAGAAAGGGAGTACTCCCCGGAATCGTCGCCCGGGAGACCATCAGGAAGAATCACGCCATGATAGTCGATCCCGACGTGGACATAGCCAAGACCAGAGGGAATCCCATCTCCGACGAGATGGACGAGGCCGCTCAGATGGCTCGAGTGGATTTCCTTATGAGCGTGGTGATAAACGACAAAAAGGAGATCGTGAAGATCACAGCAGGAGACCTGGAGAAGTCTTATGAGGAAGGCTGGAAAGCCTGTCGGGATCTGTACCGGGTTTCCTTCAAGGAGAAAGCGGACGCGGTGTTCGCCTGCGCCGGAGGTTATCCCAAAGACGTCAGCTTATATCAATCGCAGAAGACGATCAATAACGCCAAGCTGGTGCTCAAGGATGGGGGTACCATCGTTCTAATTTCCGAATGCAGCGAGGGAATCGGATCGGACACCTTTGCCAAGTGGCTTGGGGAGGCCTCCTCCGTGGATGAGCTTCTGAAGACCGATCCGGCCAAGATAGTGGTGGGCGGACACACGGCAGTGGGGAACGCCAAGGTGCTGAACAGGTTTGACATTCTGGTATTCTCGAGTATGAAGAGACAGGAGCTGGAATCCAGATTCTACAAATACGCAGAGAGCATAGATCAAGCCATACGATGGGTCAAAGACAAACATGGAGACAACTTCAGATCGTACGTGATGCCGCAGGGGGGACTGATTTATCCCTGCCTCGAAGAAGACACCCGCGGTAGCTGATGCTAGATTCGACGGAGGCCGGTCCGGCCTCTCCTTTCCATTGACGACGATCAAGCGAACCTTTAACCTACATTCAACAAAGGAGTGACGCCATGCCAGACACTTATGTAGATGACGCAAAGCTGGCGAAGTTCTGCACCGAGGTTTTCGTCAAATTGGGCGTTCCCCGCAAGGACGCGGAGATCACCTCGGACGTGCTGGTAGCTTCCGATCTGAGAGGCATTCCCTCCCACGGTGTTGCCAGGCTGATGAGATACGTCGACGGTATAAGGGCGGGCACCATCCTGCCCAAGGTCAAGCCCAAGCTAATCAAGGAGACTTCGACTACCGCTGCAGTCGACGCCAAGCATGGTCTGGGCCAGCCGGCAGGATATTTCGGGATGAACCTGGCCATCAAGAAGGCCAAAAGAAGCGGCGTGGGATTCGTGACGGTGAGGAACAGTAATCACTACGGGATAGCTGGTTACTATTCCATGATGGCGTTGAAGAATAACTTGATCGGCATCTCCATGACAAATTCCGCTCCGCTGGCAGTTCCCACTTTCGGCCGGGACATGATCATTGGAACCAATCCCATAAGCGTGACTGCTCCAGGCAGCAAGGTCAGGCCCTTTGTGCTCGACATGGCCACCACCGTGGTTCCCCGGGGGAAGCTGGAGGTGCTGAACCGCCTGGGCAAGCCATTGCCC
>CAYFQZ010000381.1:0-8418 GCA_964345305.1 uncultured Ignavibacteria bacterium
CACCTCGATCACCGGAAAGATGGAGGTCTTCAAATCCGTGACCAGCGGCGACTCCGTCACCTCCGCGGGGAAATCGGTGACCCGACCTACCGCCTCCCTGATTTCCGTCTTGACCTCTCCCTGGTCAGTCACGTCTGGGTCGATTATGACGTTAATCACCGAGATGTTCTCCATGGAGACCGAGGTCATCCGCTCGATGCCGGAGACCTCCCTTAGCTCCTCTTCGAGTTTGTTGGTAACATTCAGTTCCACGTCTTCCGGGGAGGCCCCGGGATAGCGAGTGGTTATGATCATCCATCCGTAATCCACATCGGGCCATATGTCGCGTTTTATGTGGGTCAGGGTGCTTAAGCCGAGCAGAACGGTCATCAGAGTGATTAGATTCGCCAGAAGATGGCGTTCTGCAAAAAACCGGAAAAATGAAGTCATGGGATTGATCCTCGTCGGGTTTCAGTTTGGCGGCCAGGCTATAAGAGTTGGTCCAAGAGTGCGCGGTACTGCAGAAGGAGTTGATGATAGGTCAGGGCGTTTTGCGCATAGGTTAACTTGGCATTCTCTTCACTATCCCTGCTCTGGATTACGAAGGTCAGCGACCCGCGTCCCTGATTGTAAAGCCTGAGCTCTTCGGCGGTTTTCTCCTCTGCCGACTCGATTTGCTCCTGGTTGAGCTGCAAGACTTGCTCCATCTCTTCTATCTGGATATGGAGATTGGCCAGGCCCGACGAGAGCTCCAGAGTTATCTCCTCCAACTGTTTCTCCAGCCGGGCTATTTGCAGATCGGTTCGGGCGACCTGAGATCTGGCTCTCCGTCTTTCAAGCGGCACTCTGAACTGCAACCCCAGAAGGGCATCCGGCTTGTCCATACCCAAAGAGCTCCAAAAGGACTCGTCCAGCTTCTTGGTGCCGACTTGCGCCACAAACGAAAGATCGGGTCGGTAGGTATCCTCATATCCTCTGCGCGCGTGCTCTAATTGTTTCAGGCGGATGCGAAGGGTCTTAATCAGCCTGGAGTCACTCTTCAACCTCGATGTAGCTTCCTCAAGAGGCGTAAGTTCCTCAAGACGGTATAGATCGAATTGAGGACTCAAATCGTGCAATTCATCGTTTTGTGACAGCACCGCCAGCTCGGCCTGCAGGGCTTTCCACTGAGATGCGACCAAAACCTGATTCTGCTTGACGATGCGCACCGCATCCTTGGCTCGAATAACGTCCACCTCGTCCACTAAGTTTGCCTGTCTTTTTCTTCGGGTCCGGGCGTACTCGTCCTCGGCCAATTTCAAGCGGTCAGATACGATCTTCTTCTGCTCGCTGAGGAAAACCCAATTCAGAAACTTGGCGGCCGAATTGGCCAGAAAAGCCTCCTGATTCTCCAGCGCCTGAACCTCGGAGAAATCGATGTCGTACTCCTTAAGTTCGTGCTGCAGCCGATCCAAGAACCCGTTGCGGTTCTGCATCAGAGGGTGGATGTACGAGACCAAAACCTCGTTTTCGTAATAAGAATCGGGGAATCCGTAGAATGGATCAAGCTCGATGCTGGCTCGAGTTGAGGTAAATGAAGCTGAGAACCTTCCGCCGGTCCTCCAAAAGGTCCTCTGCGCACCGCCCTTGATGCCGAAGGCATCGATTCGTTCCGGACCTGCAAAAGCGATCGCAGGCTCCTGATGGACGAAATTCACCGAGGAGGCAATGTTCCAGTCCTCCGCGCCCAGAAAGCCTCTTTGCTCCTCCTTCTCGATTTGAGCGGAGAGCTCCTCTTTGACGAACATAGGGTGGACTTGTCTCAGTTGGCTGAGGAATTCCTCCTGCGTGATGGTCTGAGCCTGGGCCCAGGATGTCATCATCCCTGACGCCATGATAATCGGGAGTAACTTCAGTCTTTGCATTGATTGCCTCTCCTTGCTTTGTAACCTTGAACGTTCAGCAAACTCTAGTTTCTACGGCTGCTTGACGTCAGATGTTGAGAACTGCATTCCCAACTACGGCTGGGAGAAAAGCCCCGATGGCGGGGTCCTGATTATGGGTTTCCGTGAGGACGCTGCCAGCGAAGTCAGGATGTCTCGAAGCGCAGTTTCGGCATCGCCGAACTTGAATTGATACCGAGCCTCCAACAACCCTTTTGGGACCGCCCTTTGACCTGAAAGCAGTACTTCCCTTGCCATCTCCCCAAGAAACAGACGCAGCATGAATCCGGGAACAGGGAGCCACGAGGGCCGTCCTATGACCCTTCCCAGTATGCGGCAGAACTGCCTCATTGTTACCGGCGCCGGCGCGCACAAGTTGAATGGTCCACTTAGATCTTCCCGTTCCATAAGGAAGCGGATAGCTTTCACTTCGTCATCCAGATGAATCCAGGGGAACCATTGCTTTCCGCCCCCCGGCGGCCCGCCCACAAACAGCCGGAAAGGTGTCAAGAGACGAGGCAGGGCGCCTCCGTCGCTCCCCAGCACGACACCGGTGCGAACGATAACCTGTCGAGTGCCCATACGTTCGACTTCCTTGGTCGACGCTTCCCACTCCTCGGCCACGCCCGACAGGAAACCGCTTCCCCGTCGGGACGATTCGTCCACCAGATGATCTCCAGCAGAGCCGTAATAGCCTATGCCGGAAGATTGGATCACGACCGCCGGTTTATTCTGCGCCTGCATCACGGCCTCCACGACGGCTTTCCCTGCGTTCAGTCTGCTTTGGAGAATCTCTTTCTTCTTCGCCTGAGTCCAGCGCCCCGAAGAGATATTGTCTCCGGCCAGATTCACGATGGCCCGGGCTCCCTCTGCGTAGACGTCCCATCCCTCGGCGCTTTTTCCATCCCATTCGACGATAGAGACATCTCCGCCGAGCACTTCCCGCCCCCTCCTGGCACGGCGAGAAAGCGCCACCACCTCATATCCCGAGGTGGCGAGCTCTCTGGATAAGGCTCTTCCGATAAATCCGGTGGCACCCGTAATGATCACCCTCATGGCGGCATTCCTCTTTCATCTCTGTTAATCTACCATCTGGGCTTCAATCCATTTCAAGGTATGTCACCCTTCTTGCTTCTTAAGGTCGTTTATCTTGCGAACGTATTCATCCGCATCGAATTTCCTCTTCAGGCCGCCGGCGTTCATGTATCGCACATTCCCGAAGATCTCCCTTTCACCCCAGGGGCGATCGTGCTTCCCGAAGCACCAGGCCACGCCGGTAAATCCGTTAGGATCCCTCCCGTCCAACTCATACTTGTTGTTCAGGTAGAGCGCGATCCCGAAGGCCTCCTCCGGCGTCTCGGTCCATTCCAGGATCTTTTTCCCCCAGTACATCCTCATATACCCGTGCATCTTTCCGGTAATTCTCATCTCCTCCTGGGCAGCGTTCCAATAGGGATCGTGTGTCTTAGCATTTTCCAGTTCTCGCGGGCTGTAGACGTACTCTCGTCCGTCGTTTCTATGCCGGTACAGCGTCTTCCTGGACCATTCGGGGATCGCGTTGAAGGAATCATAGTTCTGGTTATAGAAGACGAAGTTCATGCTCAGTTCACGTCTGACTATGAGCTCCTCCAGGTAAGTTTCTTCTCCCCGGCTGCGACTCCGCATAACCTGTAGAGCGATATACAGGGGTGAGATTTGCCCGAAGTGGAGATAGGGGCTCATGTTCGAGAGAAAGTCCTGTGTGGGATCATTTCTCAGCGCTTCGAAGCGGCCCAGCTTCTTCTTTATGAAAACCTTCAGGTGCTTCTTGGCCTGTCTGGTGCCACCGCGAAAGCTCTTTACTGGATCGACGCTTCGATCTATCTTAAGAGAGGAGAGAATCCGTCCCGGATCGCTCAGGTCGAAAGATTCCAGACGCATGCCGGACGAGCTCTTCTTGGGACGACGGTGTTTAAGGGGCACCAGAAAATTGGCGAGCTTCCTCTGCACTTTGGGCCTGAACGTGGCGGCCGAATATTCCTCCTTGGGCGAAGCCTCCTCCACCGGGATTATCACATCCGTTTCTACCTGAATCAGCGGGCAGTTCAGGTGCTCGGCAGCATAGTTGCGCCAGTCTCTCTGCACCTTAAGGTATCCCCGATCCACCACCACCAGGGAGGCCTCTTTGGCCAGCTCCAGCACGCCCTTCTCGGGGGATTTCTGCCGCACGACCATCTTGATCCCTCTCCGCTGAAGAGAACTTTGCACCTCGGCGAGGCCCTCCAACATAAAAGAGTAGTGTCGCAGATTTTCCTCGGGGAAATCGTCCGTGATTCCGAAGAAGACAATGACAGATTGATTTGTCCGGCTGGCCCGAATGATTGAATACTCCAAGGCATGATTGTACTCCGTTCTCTGCGAGGCCTGCATCCAGTAGAGGACGTATCTCCCCGCCCTGGGTTCTGCGCGATTCAGCAGCCTTACCCGCTCTTTCTGAATCATTCTATCTTCTTTCCCGCGGCTTGATCAAACGACTGTCTGGCCATGCGGCCTTAACAGCTTTAATGGCGCTTGCCTCTTTGTCCTTTATCTCAAGCATTATGTCAAGATCATGGAGATTTGTCTCTCTTAGGAATCGTTCGAACTGCTTCAGGTCGATCGACTCCGCATGTTTGCCCTTTCTTTTGCCGGGCTGCTGGGAGCTGTAATCCACCACGGGCACCCCGTCGCTCTTGCTCCACGTTTCGGTCACATCCTGAATGGCACGGGCAATGCTCTCTCCCGAACTGTTGAGCTCATGGTGGAAAGAATCGAAGATAACTGGAACTCCTGTCTTCTCGTGAATGTTGACACAGTCTCTGAGGTTGTAGTTCCTGTCGTCGTTTTCTATAACTAACCGTCGTCGGATTTTTCTGTCGAGCAGGCTGAACCTCCTTGTGAATCTTCCCATACTTTTTCGCTTGTCACCGTAGACGCCCCCTACGTGCATCTGAATCTTGGCGGAGCGGTCAAGCCTCATCAGATCCAGCACCTGACAATGATAAAACAGTTCCTTAACGCTTCTTCTAAACACTCCGCGGTCCTGAGAATTGATCAGGGTGAATTGATCGGGGTGCATGGATATTCTCATCTGATGGGACCTGATGAATTCGCCTATTTCTCTAAACCTTTTCTTGAAATACGTCTGCCAATCAAACTTGCATACGGGGTGGGAGGCGAAAGGCACTAGATCCGATGTAATCCGAAAGAATAGGATGTTCTGCCTGAGATTGAACTTCAGTATTTGGGCCAGACAGCCCAAGTTGTTCTCAACCGTCTCGACCAGGCGCCCCACCGAGTAAGATTTGAGCCTGAAGGTCTTGTCGCCCTGGCAAGCGATGCTTCTGTTTATGCACGGGTAACCAATTCTCATTCTTACGAAATCTGCCTATTTCCGCATATGGAGCTAATCATGCCCTGCTGCGAATCACGTGATACCAAGAGCGATCAACATAACCCATAGGCCCTCATCCTTTCCTGCCACCTCGAGCTGCGGCCTCCTCGGCCACTTTGCTGACGAGGCCCGAGAAAACCAAAGCGTGTAGAGGATAGAACAGGTACCAGTAGAGCAGTCCCAAGAGCCCCCTGGGAACATAGAACAAGGTCTGCACCAACAAGGTCTCCTGGCCGGAGGCGGGGCGTATTTCGAAGTGCAGCCAGAGCTGACCTGGTGCTTTCATCTCCGATCGGAGGCGGAGCAGCAGGGACGGTTCGGCCTCCTCCACCCGCCAGAAGTCGACCGCATCCCCGGCCCGCAGATCGTCGGGATGACGCCGGCCACGCCGCAATCCCACCCCGCCCACCAAGCGATCGGCGAAGCCCCGGAGCCTCCAGGCCCAGGTAGCGTGCAGCCAACCCCGCTTGCCCCCGAGGCCGGAGCAGATCTTGTATACCTGTTCCCCCTTCGCCTTCACCTTCCGATGCCAGCTTCTGAGCATCACGCCTTCCTGGACTTTGAGCTTATCAGGAGTTGCCTTGCCCAGGCTTGTTACTAAGGCATCGGTCCACGCGCTCTCTATCTCTCCAGCTTCCACATTCGAGAGCGCAAGTCTGACCGCGTCCAGGTAACCCATCGGTCGAATCCGGGGGAAGAGTCGCTTGGCCAGATCATTGGTCACCACCACCTGGTTACGCAAACCCTCGATTAACGGGCGAGCGATCCTTGCCGATACCGGCGTGACCCACTTAACCCAGTGAGAGGAGAGACTCGGACTCAGTACAGGTACCGGGACGATCAACCGCCGCAGATTCCGAATCTTGGCATATCCAAGCATGGTGTCGGCGTAGGTTAGAACGTCCGCTCCGCCGATCTCGATGATCTTATCGCTGCTCTCCAGTCCAGCCAGGGCGCCCACCAGATAATCCATGACATCGTCTATGGCTATCGGCTGGATCTTGCTGAAGACCCAGCGGGGGCATATCATTATGGGTATGCGCTCGGTCAGATATCGAATCATCTCGAAGGAGGCGCTGCCTGACCCCACGATGACGGCCGCCCTGAACTCAGTTACCGGCACACCCGCCTCCCGCAGTGCTTCTCCGGTCAACTGGCGTGACCGCAGGTGTTGCGAGAGTTTGCTCTGCGGATCCCCCAGGCCCCCGAGGTATATGACGCGTCGAACACCTGCCTCTTTAGCCGCGTGGCAGAAATTGCGGGCTGCGGCCAGGTCCCGCTGGTGAAAATCCGATCCGGCGTACAGGCTGTGGACGAAGTAATAGGCAACCTCCATCCCCTTCAAGGCAACCAGCAGGCTGTCAGGCTCGAACACATCACCCTGGCACAGCTCTGTCTGCTCCAACCATGACCTGCCCTGCAGTCGTGAGGAATCTCGCACCAATACCCTTACCTGGTAGCCGTCCGACAGCAGTCGGGGCACCAGCCGGCCCCCGATGTATCCCGTAGCACCTGTAACGAGTATTCGTTGAGAATCAAACACCTTCAGCTGCTCACATCTTGGATTTCAAGCGGGGGAAGCTCCCCAATCGGCGACTCGCAATCCTCATGTACGCACACCTCTTCCACGGTCCATCAAGTTGGCTTAGAAAAAGGAGAAGTCAGAAGTCATTAGTCTAGAAATCCCTGCCTTTTCCCGAGTCGGTTATCTCCACCAGGCCTTCAGGGTAAGGTTCGATGAAGCTTTGATGCATCAGATAATCGTCTTGGAATCTGATGGCCCACGATTTGAGGAGGTTCAAGGGAACACTCAACGGAACCCTTTCATCTCGGTATTCTTCAAGCGTATTCAGAAAGAACGACTTCTCGCCCGAGGAAAGGCGCTCGGAGAAATGTCCCATGGCGTGCATAAGGACGTTTATATGAGAGGTCTCCTTGGGTGATCGGGCGAAAGCGTTCCAGAGATGACCTTCGTACTCCCCGAGTACCTGCTCTGGAGGCTTCTTCTCGTGGTTGGCCACTATTCTGCCGAGAATTCGCAGCTCCTTCTGATTGTAAGCCATCAACAGATACTTATTCTCGGTCTGAAACCGCACCAGTTCCTTCATGGAGCGATCGGGCTTTAGACTGCGAAAGCTTGCCAGAACGAATAGCCTGGTCAGGAAATGCTCCCTTATCCGGAAGTTGGTCAAACGTCCTTCATCCTCGACCGCCAGATACGGGAATCTCTCCAAGACTCCGCCGCCGAAAAATCCTTTGCCCTTGGAGGCGGACATGCCCTTGCCAGAACCCGAATAGACCTTCACGTCCTTGACGCCGCAAGAAGGCGATCGACTTTTTAGTATGAAACCGTCAACTGCCTCGAGTGAACCCAGGAAGGAATTGGTGAAGTCCGTCATTCTCTCCGTCACGTCTACGTCCGTAGCCGGCTGGATCAACCTGGGGACCCCGTCGACAGAAATGATGCGGATGGGTTCCCGGGGTATGCCCAACCCGATTTCGACCTCCGGGCATACCGGCACAAACTCCACGTGCGGCCGAAGATTTCGCACCATCTCGCTTGAGATCATCAGACCGTTGTACCTGCACTGCTCGAATTCAATGCACCTGCTGACCACCACAACCGGCTTCGGAAATTCTCTCATCGGACCGACCTTCCTCAATCTAAGAATTCATAGTCCATATGTGATAATTCAGAACCGCAGCAAAGGTAACCCATAGAATGTAGGGAACCATCAATGCCCCTGCTGTAGTCGATACTTTCAAGAAACAGAAAATGGTAAGAATTATCAGGATCCAAAGGACCGAGATGTCAACAAGCCCTGCCAGGGGCGATTTGAGTCCGAAAAACATCGCCGACCAGAATGCGTTCACGATAAGCTGAGCGACGAACAGGGTCAGAGCGATGCGCACCTCTCTGTGACGCAGACCGCTTCGCCAGACTAAGTATACTGCCACCCCCATCAAAGCATACAGGCTGATCCACACAGGTCCAAACACCCAACCCGGAGGCGTGAAGGAAGGTTTCCTCAAGTCTGCATACCAGGTCGAAACCGAGGATGCGGTGAAGACCGAACCGATCATCCCAGCCAACTGGCAGACCAC
>CAYFQZ010000382.1:0-15255 GCA_964345305.1 uncultured Ignavibacteria bacterium
GAAGCAGAGCAGCGGCCGTGGAGATAAGAATGATAAAAGACGTGCTGGAGGCTTCCGTAATCGAGGGAGAAGACAGCCTTGACACCCGGATTGAGCAGGTGTATGCCTCCGACTTGATGAGTGACGTTCTGGCCTACGGCAGACCCAACTCGGTTCTGCTGACCGGACTGGCGACGCGGCTGGCTGTCATCTCGGCTCACATGGCGGAATTCAAAGGAGTGGTGTTTATCCGGGGGAAAAGACCCAAAGACGGCTCAGAAACGTTTGCCAGGGAAAACAATCTGGTGCTGCTCTCCACCGGATTGGACATGTACGACGCCTGCGTCAGGATAGACTCGCTCAAGCGGGAGGGGTATCCCGCGGCGGAGATAGGGTCGCCCGCACGCATGACCGAGGAGCTGCTGCTGAATCACCAGTTCTCCATTCAAGGAAATGATTACTCCAACGCCGGGATGGTCTCCACCCAGGTGAAGTCTCTTCTGAAGAAGATCGGATTCGACCCCAAGCTTGTCCGACGGGTGGCCATCTCCACCTATGAGGGAGAGATGAACGTGGTCATGCACGCCAGAAGGGCGAAAGTCAGTCTCTCGGTCACCCCACAACTCATCGAGGTGGTAATAGATGACGAGGGTCAGGGCATTCCCGACGTCGAGCTGGCCCTGCAGGAAGGATTCACCACTGCCACCGAGGAGATGAGAGCCATGGGGTTCGGCTCCGGCATGGGACTTCCGAACATAAAGAAGAACTCAGACGAGTTGAATATCGAAAGCCGAATTGGGAAGGGAACCAGCGTGCAGATGAAGTTCTTTACCTGAAAAATCCCTGCAAGCAGGAGGGCGAAGAGAAGTTGGTCCAGTATTATCATGCTCACAAGGTCGTTTTCGAGAAGTGTCGCGGACACATGACGTGTATGCGTCACTGTCCCACGCTGGCCATTCGGGTCAGAGGAGGAAAGGCGATCAGATCCGAAGAACTGTGCGTGGACTGCGGCACCTGCATATCCGTGTGCCCCTCGGGGGCTGTCGTTCCCATCACCGATCCGGTGGCGGAGATCTCTCAGTTCAAGTACAAGGTGGTGGTGCCCTCCCCGGTGCTCTATTCCCAGTTCGATTCGAGCATCCACCCATACCTTATCCATCTGGCCTTCAAAAAGTTGGGGTTCGATGAAGTGGTCGACGTGGGCGCCTCATCCGCCGCACTGGCCAGAGCTCTGGTCAGGCACATGAGGAAATACCGGGGGCGGCTCCCGCTCATATCCTCTCATTGCCCCGCCATGCTGAGGTTGATCCAGGTCAAGTATCCCGATTTGGTGGAACTGGTGGTGCCGCTGGACGTTCCCAGGGAGGTCACCGCCAGGGAGATCAAGAAAAACCTGCCCGCGAAGCTGGGAATCAAACCAGAGGACATTGGTACAATCTACGTGGCTCCCTGCCCCGCAAAAATCGTCTCCATCAAGCAGCCGGCCGAAAAGGCCAGATCCTGGTTCGACGGGGTGGTTGCTATAAAGGACGTTTACTCCATACTGCTGCCTCAGATCGTGGCCATAAAGGAGACCTTTGACCATAACCAGGTGCCGGAGCATTTCGCCTTTAACGCGGGTTGGGCCACGCTGGGAGGAATAACCCGGGCAGCGGAGATGGAGAACTGGCTGGCCGTCTCGGGACTGGATCACGTGATGCGGATATTGGACGATCTCGAGAATTCCCGCTTGCGGAACATCGACTTCGTGGAAGCCGTGGCCTGTATGCTGGGCTGCATCGGCGGTTGCCTCAACGTGGAGAACCCTTATGTCGCCCGCACCAACAGCATAAAGCAGAGGTTCAAGTACGAGGACCCCATAAGAATCGACGACAAGGACGTTGATCGAAGGCTGAAGCAGGGATATTACTTCCTGGAGAACCCGATTTTGCCTCGCCCCACCAAATACTTCGATACTGATCTGGAAACCTCCATAAAGAGGATGAAGGAAAGAGAGAGGGTCTACCAGAAGCTCCGCCAGACAGACTGCGGATGCTGCGGTGCACCCACCTGCATGGCCTTCGCCGAGGACTTTGTCAGGGGCGAGGCCGAACTCACAGACTGCATATTCCTGGCACACAAGGGCGAGGTCGGCGCGTCCGCGGGTGAAGAGGAGGGCCTCTTGTGAAGAGCAAAGGGTATTCGGACATATTCTCCGCTTTCAGAGGGGAGGAAGGAGATTTGATACCCATCCTTCAGAGGATCCAGGAGAAGTCCGGGTATATCTCCCGGCAGGCTATCAGACACGTTTCCCGATTTCTAAAAATCTCCGAAAACCAGATATTCGGCGTGGCCTCCTTCTATTCCCAATTCCGGTTCACCCCGCCCGGCCGAAACTCCATCAAGGTATGTCTGGGCACAGCCTGCCACGTCAGGGGTGGGCAGATTCTCTGCGAGGCCGTGGAGAGGGAGTTGGACGTCAAGCCGGGTCAGACGACCCAAGACCGGCGGTACGATCTGGAAAGAGTCGTCTGCTTGGGATGCTGTGCCCTAGCGCCTGTGGTTCAGGTCAACGACGACATCCACAGCAGGATGACAGTGATTCGCCTGAAGGAGACTCTGGAGAAATATGAATAATCTGGACAAGAAGACGAAGCAGGCCCGAAGGAAATGGGACCTGCTCAAGTCGAGCAAGGTGCCGGTGATTTACCTGGGCACGGCCTCCTGCGGCAGGGCTGCCGGAACCATGGATGTACTCCAATCGGTTCGGCAGACCCTGAGGAAGAACCGGCTGAAGGCCAAGATCGTGCAGGTGGGATGCATAGGGCCCTGCTATCTGGAACCGCTGATGGACATCACTATGCCAGGTCGTCCCCGGATAAGTTATGCCAATATGAACCCTCACAAAGCCAGGCGGGTGACCGAGTCCTACCTGCTAAAGGGCGATCCGTTCCTTCAGTTTGCGGTTGGGCATTTCGGGGACGAGGATTGGCAATCTGGCAATGGAATACCCAAATTCTTCGATCTCCCCATGCTCAAGCCACAGGTGAGGGTGGTGCTGAGAAACTGCGGACTGATCGATCCGGAGGATATCGACCATTACTTGGCCAATGAAGGTTATTCAGGTATCGTGAATGCCTTCAGCAAGGGACCTGAGGCGGTGATCGCCGAGGTTAAGGAGGCGGGGGTTCGGGGAAGAGGTGGAGCAGGATTTCCCACCTACAAGAAATGGGAGATATGCAGAAGCATCCCCGCTGAAGCCAAACATTTAATCTGTAACGCCGACGAGGGGGATCCCGGGGCGTTCATGAACCGATCTTTGCTGGAGGGCGACCCTCACTCCGTTCTCGAGGGGATGCTGATCGCCGCTTATGCCATCGGCGCATCGCAGGGCCACATCTACATAAGGGCAGAGTACCCTCTGGCAATCGCCCGCCTCAAGAAGGCGCTGGTGCAGATGAAAGACTACGGCCTTCTGGGAGAGAACATCCTCGACTCCGGTTTTGACTTCGACATCACCATAAAGGAAGGTGCAGGAGCCTTCGTCTGCGGAGAGGAGACCGCGCTGATTGCCTCGGTGGAGGGAAAGAGGGGCATGCCCAGGTCGCGGCCTCCGTTTCCGGCAGTATCGGGTCTCTACGGAATGCCCACCATCATCAACAACGTGGAAACGCTGGGGACGCTGCCCAACATCCTGAGAAACGGTGCCACGTGGTACAGGCAATACGGCACTCAGGGAAATCACGGCACCAAGACCTTCTCCCTGGTGGGCAAGATCCGCCGTTCGGGCCTAATCGAGGTGCCTCTGGGAATGACACTGAGGGAGATCATCTTCGACATAGGAGGCGGCTCGAGCAAGCCGTTCAAGGCGGTTCAGACCGGCGGGCCTTCGGGAGGCTGCCTCTCCGAGGAGTTTCTGGACACGCCCATAGATTACGAGTCACTCACCGCTGCGGGGTCCATAATGGGATCGGGAGGACTGATAGTGATGGACGAGGACACCTGTGTGGTGGACGTGGCCCGCTATTTTCTGGACTTCACCCAGAACGAGTCTTGCGGCAAGTGCTCTCCCTGCCGGGTGGGAAGCAGACATATAGTTGAGATTCTTGAGAGAATCTCCAGAGGGGAAGGGCAGGCGGATGATCTGCCCAAGCTGGAGAGTCTGGGTGAGACGGTCAAGAGAGGTTCACTCTGCGGCCTGGGGCAGACCGCCCCGAATCCGGTTTTGACCACCCTGCGCTATTTTCGACCGGAGTATCTTTCACATGTGAAGGAGAAATACTGTCCGGCAACAGTCTGTAATGCGCTTATCGAATACCGGGTCATCCCCGAGAAATGCACCGGCTGCCAGCGCTGTGTATCCGTGTGTCCCACCGGTGCCATAACCGGGCCCCGGGCTGAGCCGCACAATCTCGACCCTTCCAAGTGCATAAAGTGCAGAGCCTGTTATGAGATCTGTCGTTTCGACGCCATAGCAGGTGATGCCATCATCATCAGATCCAGACGGAGAACCTCTGATGAGCAAACCGAGTAATACGCTGACCATCAACATGGACAATCGGCTCCTGAAGGTAAAAAGGGGGCTGACCATCCTTCAGGCCGCCGAGCAGAACGACATCTACATCCCAACTCTTTGTGCACACAAGGATCTTACTCCGTTTGGCGGATGCCGCATGTGCCTGGTAGAGGTGGAAGGGATGCGCGGCCTCCCCACCGCCTGCACCACCCCACTGGAAGACGGGATGGTGATAAGAACCCACACTGCTCAGGTTCAGGCCGAACGTAGGGAGATTCTACAGCTGATTTTGAGCGAGCACACCTCCAGCTGTTTGATCTGCGAGGAGAAGGATGAGTGCGCCCAGTACATGGGCACGGTGCGAAAGGCCGGGGTGACCACCGGGTGCCGATATTGTGCCAACGATGGCCGCTGCGAACTGCAGGAGGTTGCTGAGAAGCTCCAGCTCAGGGAGATTGGTTACCCTATCAGCTATCGCAACCTACCGGTGGAAAAGCTCGATCCGTTTTATGACCGCGACTATAACCTCTGTATACTCTGCGGAAGATGCATCCGGATGTGCCAGGAGGTGCGCACGGCCAACACCCTGGCTTTCAAACAGAGAGGACACCACACGGTGATCGGTCCAGCCTACGAGCGCACCCACCTGGAAGCAGGCTGTGAATTCTGCGGTGCCTGCGTCTCGGTGTGCCCCACCGGAGCTCTCTCCGAGAAGGTTGGCAAATGGGAGGGTAAGGCGGAGAGGGAAGAGATCACCACCTGCCCCTTCTGCGGGGTGGGATGCCAGGTGCGCCTTCAGGCAAAGGAAGAGGAGATCATCGGCAGCCTGCCGGCTGAGGATGGCCTGGTGAACAACGGTCAGCTCTGCGTCAGGGGTAGGTTCTGTGTAACCGAACTGGTAAACAATCACCAGCGATTGAAGAGACCTTATAAAACCCAGAACCAGACCAGGGTTGAGATATCCTGGGATGAAGCGATCCAGGCCGCTGCCGAGAGGCTCTCAGCTTGTTCACCTGGGGATTTTGGCATGTTGGTCTCGCCCAACTGCTCCAACGAGGATCTTTACGTCGCTCAGAAATTCACCAGGGTCGTCATGGGCTCACACAACGTCGATACTTCAGCAAGAGACTTTTACGGGGGCGGCTTCAACGCCTATCTGGATCTCTTCAAGATGTCCGCTCCTCTCTCCGAGCTCCGGAAAGCTTCGGTAATACTTTGTATGGGGCTAGACACCAGGTTTGGGAGGTCCGTGGTGGGAGTCGAGCTGCGAAAAGCCATCTCCCGAGGGGCCAAGGTCATAAGCATCAATCCCCGGGATCATAGTCTGTCGGTAATCGCAGACGAATGGATTGAGCCGGCTGCGGGCACCGAGGTAGCCGTTCTTGATTCCTTGGTGAGACTCACTGCAAAGAAGAAGACAAAAGCCTCAGCTGGCAGGCCGAAGGGTGTAAGCGCCAGTCTGACCGAAGACGTCCGCCAGGCGGCTGAAATGCTCAAGAGTGCCTCCAAAGCGGTGATCCTGATAGGCTCGGAATTTCTGCAATACGACCAGAGCGCGGATATTCTTCAGGCCGTTGCAGAGCTGGCTCGAAACTTAAGGGCTGGAGTTCTTCCCCTCCCGGCCCAGAACAATCTGCTCGGCTCTGTGCTCATGGGCGCCTATCCCGAGCTTCTCCCCGGCGGGCTCTCCTCCGGCAAGAAGAAGAGGATAGACGATCTCAGGAAAAAGTACGGAGCAGATATCCCGTACTTCTCATCCGGCAGGAGTTCAAAGACACCTCCAGGGGAAAGAAAGATGAAGGTGCTCTACCTGGTTGGAGAGATCCCCCCGGATTTAAGAGCATCTGCCGAATACGCTATCTTTCAGAACATCTATCCCCCGGATCCCTGGTATGAAGCTGATCTGGCTCTGCCAGCGGCGGCTTTCTCCGAGATCGACGGGACGTTTGTCAACGGCGAGGGACGAATTCAAAGGGTGAGAAAGGCGGTGAGTCCACCCGGAGTGGCCTTGCCCGACTGGGAGATATTCTGCCGCATCGCCCGGAAGATGGGAAAGAAGGGCTTTGATTTCACCGGGGTGAGCAAGATTAGCCGGGAGATATCCTCTTTGCTGAAGGGACTTGGAGACTCACAGGGCACCAAACGCACGCCGCGCTCTCTCGTATGCGAAGGGAGGTTCGCTACTCCCGCAGCCCGGCCCAAGGCGGCAAAGAGGAAGGATAGGAGATTTCCTCTTCTTCTCAACACCTCAGTGGTGGAGCATACCTACCGCGGCTTCCCCCTCTCTCGTTGGGTGGAGGGAGCAAAAAAGCTGTTTGCTGACGGGGTCGTGGAGATCAGTCCCTCAGACGCAAGAAAAGCGAAAATCTCCGAGGGCGATAGGGTGGTGGTAACCTCGGCCCGGTTTGAGAGAACTTGGCCTGCAAAAATCACCAGCCAGCAGCCCGAAGGAACCCTGCGGGTCACCTTGCGCCCCGGTGAGTCGGTCGGATTTAACCCTCATCCGGTCAGAATAAGGAAAAAAAGATGTTCAAGCTGATCGAAAGCGGGATGGTCGTACCCAACATTCATCTCCTGACGGTGGAAGCTCCAGAGGTAGCCCGCCAGATGAAGCCGGGCCAGTTCGTTATTGTGCGCGCCGAGGAAGGCGGGGAAAGAATTCCCCTGTCTGTTTCCGACTGGGATCCGGAAAACGGGACGGTGACCGTTGTGGTAAAGAACGTGGGAAGCACCACTGACAGACTAACCTCGCTTGAAGCCGGAGCGAGACTCCCCACTGTCGTCGGCCCCTTGGGCAATCCCACGGAGATCGAAGAGTTTGGCACGGTTCTCTGTCTGGGCGGGTGCTACGGGATCGGAAGCATCTTCCCTATCGCCCGGGCCCTGAAGGAAAAAGGCAACCGGGTCATAACGGTCATAGAGGCCAGAAGCTCGTACCTGCTCTTCTGGGAGGACAGACTCAAAGAGGTCTCCAACAAGCTGATCTGCATCACCCGGGACGGAACCAAAGGTCTTCGCGGACACGTGGGAAGACTTGCCGAGATCTTTCAGTCATCCGATAGGCCGGTTGACAGGGTCATCATCAACGGCTGCACATTCCTGCTGAAGAGAGGCTCCGACGCCAGTCGACCGCTGGGCATAAAGACCATGGTCAGCCTGAACCCCATCATGATCGATGGGACGGGGATGTGCGGCGTGTGTCGGGTCACGGTCGAAGGAACCACAAGATTTGCTTGCGTGCACGGCCCCGATTTCGACGGTCACCAGGTGGACTGGGGTGAGCTTTTGCAGAGACGTAAGACCTACCTGAGGGAGGAAGTGATTCCGCTGAGGACAAGCAGATGTGAAGACCATGCTATGCGATAGCCGGCTATTGCGAGTCCTGCCATAGGCGGGACGAAGCAATCTATGAACGGTCGAAAGTCGATGGGATTGCCTCGTCGTTCATACGGGGTCCTCGCGATGACGGGTCAGAGAGAACCTAAGTAAGAGATTCAGGGAAAATACGTCATGCCTGAGCCGCAGAAAAAGAAGCTGGATCTAAACCGAAGGCCCATGCCCAAGCAGCCGCCCGAGGTCCGCAGACATAATTTCAGTGAGGTGGCCTTGGGATATCCCGCTGAAACGGCGATCGTGGAGGCGCAGCGGTGCCTGCAGTGCAAAAAGCCCAAATGCGTTCTAAAATGTCCGGTGGAGATAGACATACCGGGGTTCATCAAGCACATCGCAGATGGGGACTTCGCCGCTGGCGTGAGAGTGCTTAAAGACAAAAACTGTCTTCCCGCCATGTGCGGTCGGGTTTGCCCTCAGGAAGAACAGTGTGAGGAAGCGTGCGTCCTGGTGAAGAAAGGCGGGCAGATTGCCGTAGGTCGCCTGGAGCGATTCCTGGCAGACTGGGAGGCACAGGAGGGCAAATTTGAGATGCCGAAGATTCCGCCGTCAACCGGAAAAAAGGTGGCCGTAATCGGCGGAGGGCCAGCCGGGCTCACGGTAGCAGGCGATCTGATAAAGCAGGGGCACGAGGTAATCATCTTTGAGGCTCTGCACGAGATGGGAGGCGTGCTTGTTTACGGCATACCGGAGTTCAGGCTTCCCAAAGCCATCGTCAAAAGAGAAGTCGATTATCTGCAGAAGCTTGGGGTCAAAATACTGACCGACTATGTGGTTGGCAAGACCAGAACCGTGGACAGCCTGCTGGAGGACTTCGATGCCATGTTTGTGGGCACCGGCGCCGGGCTTCCGTGGTTCATGGGTATACCGGGAGAGAATCTCAACGGCGTCTACTCGGCCAACGAGTATCTCACCAGGATGAACTTGATGAAAGGTTTTCTGTTTCCCCGGTTTCACACTCCCGTAAAGGAGCACAAGAGGGTCGCAGTCATTGGAGGAGGAAACGTTGCCATGGACTGCGCCCGCACCGCGCTGCGACTGGGAGCGGAGAGCAGGATCATATACAGGAGGTCCAGGGAGGAGCTTCCGGCCAGGCTGGAGGAGATAGAAAATGCCGAGGAGGAAGGGGTGGTCTTCGACTTTCTCACCCTGCCCATTCGCAACATCGGAGACGAAAACGGATGGGTCAAGGAGATCGAGTGCCTGAGAATGGAGCTGGGCGAACCCGATTCCTCGGGGAGGCGAAGACCTGTTCCCATCGAAGGTTCTGAGTTCATTCTTCCCATGGACGCCATCGTCTGTGCCATCGGAAACGGCCCCAACCCGCTGATTCCTGCCACCACTCCCGGATTGGAAGTCGGCAAGAAGGGCAACATCGTGGCGGACGAGGAGACCGGCAAGACCTCCCGAGACAGGATCTGGGCCGGGGGCGACATCGTGACCGGCGCAGCAACAGTCATCCTTGCAATGGGTGCCGGACGAAAGGCCGCCAGATCCATGCACGAGTACCTCTCCTCTCTTTAGACGAATCCTCAAAAGCAGAACGCTCCCGTCTTTGATTTGTTGATTCTCGCAACGAGCGCGCGTGTCTGGCGCGACCCGACCTCGCGCCTTGCCGTTCGGAATATCGAGACCCCACTGAAGCCAGCCCACCGGAAAGCAGCGATTTTGAAAATCGTGTGGGGGCGTACGCTTAAACTTTGTGGAGCGAGCGACGTATTCTATGAAAAGTATCAGGAGGGTGGGTGAGATTGACCCAGAAAAGCACACACACCTTTTTTCCTTTTGATTGTGGCCAGTTGCGGAGAGGATATGGGACGCAGCAGCCAAGAACACGAGAGCGAGACGATTTCCATTTTCAACGCACGCACCAACCAGACGGAAAGAGTCGAGAAAATTCTTAAGACCGACCAGGAGTGGAGGAGACTTCTTACTCCAGAGCAATACCGCATTACCAGGGCAAAGGGGACGGAGCGGCCGTTCACGGACAAATGCGATCTGCCCAAAGAGCAGGGAATTTATCAGTGTGTCTGCTGCGGCACCGATCTGTTCAGCTTAGACACCAAATTCGAATCGGGAACAGGTTGGCCCAGCTTCTTCAATCCCGTTTCGGAGCTGAACATATCTACTCGACCTGACAACAGCCTGATGATGCGAAGAATCGAGGTGCTTTGCGCCAGGTGTGATGCGCATCTGGGACACGTGTTCGATGACGGTCCGCCGCCCACGCGCAAACGTTATTGCATAAACTCGGCTGCCCTCAGATTTGTGAGGCACGGGAACTAGAAGATGGGAATTCACGAAGGATTGGAACAAAAGGCCGACAGGAGCATACAAAAAGAAGGGAGGAAGCCATGACCACGAAGAAGCATTTCACCGCGGAGCAGGCAAAGGAGATTGGGGAGAAGCTGGGGATTGACTGGAGCAAGTTTGACGTGGAGCAGTTTCGCCACGGCATGGACGTAGAACTGGAACACGGCACCATAGACCCCCGCACGAACGTGTCGAACGACGACATCTTGGTGACTGCGAAAATCGCTCTGGCTCACCTCAACGAGTTTCCCGATTACTATCACCGATTGGACAAGATGGAGGAAGAAGCTGAGAAGTACTGGGAAGAAAAAGGCAAGGCTTGACACCTGATCGCGGAGAGAGACTTCACATGACAAAGTACCTGCCCATACTGATCCTGCTGGTTGTCGCCGGATGTACCTGCTTGAGGCGAACCTGCTACGTTGGTGAGAAGAATACTAACCCACCGGCTCCGCGCGAGATCAACCGGAGCACCTTCATTGAAATCGCAATGGTCGGGGGCGGCTTCTACGGCGGAATAAATCCCACCACTGAAGACAGCAAGGTGATACATAACGACGGAACGGTGCTGATCAGGCACAATCAGCTTTACAGTGATGGCACCGAAACCACGCTGTTTGTATCCCGAGACGAAGTCGAGAAGCTGGCCAAATTCATCCTGGACGAGGGATTCTTCGAACTGGAGAACCTTTACGACTGCGACATAGCCGACAGCGAGTGCCAGAAAAGGAAAAAGAGACATCCCCGACCGGTTCCCCTGGATATCGACGTGACAATCGGCGAAACAAGAAAGCGGGTGACCGTGGCCGTCTATGACCAGGGGATGGTCAACTATCCCGACAATCTCGAATCCATAGTCGACAAGATAGACCAGACCATACGTGCAGTTGGGGAATGACGTCTTATTCCTCTGCAAATCGACCCCTATAGTCGCCATTGGGTTCGAGAACTGACACACCCATTGAAACGCGCGCCTCACCCTTGATTCCGCTAATGCCGCGGCATCAGAGCCGATCATCAGGGCAGGACCCGTCTAGTGATTGACCGAGCGCGAACCTGGCGGATCAATCGGTCCGGTCGATTCGGAATTCACATTCTCAGGACCCTTCCCCCCGTCAGAACTTTCCGACATCTATGCTTTCACCTTGGGCTGGTGCGAGGACTTGCTGAGCAGATGTACCTGTGTCTATATCCTTGCCAGTCTGCCCGGCTCTTTCTCAGACCGTCCAGCTGGATCGATAGGCTGGCCGTTTCCCCAAAGCATTATTTGCCCGCAAGTGCAAATACAACTTGACTTCCCTGAATGAAGGGACTATAATACTGAATGATAAATAGTAAACCCGAAAGTGAACCCTTAACAAGAGGAGTTTGAAATCAGATTGCCTTCGTCAGGGGCCGAGAAGGGGGAGACCGCTTTTGTACCGATGATGCCTTTGTGAAAGGAGAATCAAGCTATGTCTGAAGGGAAAGTGAAACGTCTGATGAGAGATAGAGGATATGGGTTCATATCCGCTACGGACGGCAGGGAGATATTCTTTCATCGATCCGAACTCAGCAACGTCGAATTCGATGACCTGAAGGAGGGAGATAGCCTGGAATTTGAAATCACGCAGGGCGCCAAGGGCCCCCAGGCCGTTCAGATCAAAAAGATTGTGTAAAGTGGCGGACAATCTCCGCTCAATCAACTCCAGTTCAAGGTCCTGATTGGAATAGCAAAATGAGAATTCTGCTGGTGGCCCCGTCGTTGAGCACGGGGCGAAGCCGGTTTTTGAGGATGCCCCAGTTGTCACTCGGCGTCATCGCTTCCTTGACTCCAGATGACATAGAACTAGATGTGGTGGAGGAGGAAGTCGAAGAGATCAACTTAGACAAGCACTATGACCTGGTGGGGATCTCCTGCATGACTGCTTCTGCTCCTCGGGCCTATCAGCTTTCTTCCATCTTCCGGAACAATGGCACCAAAGTGGTCTTGGGGGGAATTCATCCTACGGTCATGCCCGAGGAAGCATTGGCCCACTGCGACTCCGTGGTCATGGGGGAGGCGGAGGGGTGCTGGACCGGCCTCATCGCGGATTTCAAACGCAACCAGCTCAAACGCTGTTACAGATCCTTTGATTTCGATCTGGCAAAATTCCCCATACCCAAGCTCAGGCACAAAAACACCCCTTTTCACGTGACACCCATTTTCTGCACCCGAGGATGCCCGTACAGCTGCGAATTCTGTTCGGTAACGGGTCTTTTTGGCAAGAAATTCAGGCACCGCAAAGTCAGGGATATCGTCAAGGAAATAGCGACCAGAGACAGCAAGAAATTTTTCTTTCTGGATGACAACATCGCTGGAGACGTGGCATTCGCCCGGGAGCTGTTTCACGCACTGTCGGAATTGAAACTTCGCTGGGTGGGCCAGGCATCCATATCGCTGGCCAGGAACAGACCCTTGCTGAGATTGGCAAAAAGTTCCGGTTGCGTCGGTCTGTTTGTGGGATTGGAGTCGGTTTCCTCGGAGAATCTCAAGAAGCTGCGCAAGACTTCCGGTGATGTGCGGGATTATGGTCAAGCCATCAAGATCATTCGTGACTCGGGAATTTTCCTCCATGCTTCGCTGGTTCTAGGCCTCGACGAGGACGACAAGACCATATTCGAGCGGACGCTGGAGTTTTTGGTCAGGAACATGGTCCCCAGTGCCACGTTCAACATTCTGACACCTTATCCAGGCACGGCTGTTTATGAAAGGTTCAAAAGAGAGGGAAGGCTCTTGAGCCACAACTGGCAGGACTATAATCACAGAACCGTGGTCTTCAGGCCCAAGAAGCTGACCCCAGATGAGTTGGCAGAAGGATTCGTCTGGTTGGGAAAGAACTTTTATGATAGGACCTCCATATTCTCGAGGTTCTTTCCCAACTTCAGACATCCACTACTCTACCTCTCTATAAACTGCGCACAGCGAAAGGACTATCGAAGCAAGGGAGCCGGGAACTTTCTCCCTGGCCGCTCCGAACCTTCTTCTTTGGCACAGGCCCCGCTGGAAGCCCCCGGGCTGGCCAGCTAGTTCGCAGAGCCCTCGCCGACTCCACCCGCCCACCGCAACGGTGATGCACGGAGGAGTTGCAGCAGCAGGCCAGCATCAGCTCTGGATTGCAGACGAACGTGCAGCGTTGAGGACCGACAACTCGCCCTGCATCAACTACTGCAAACGGCGGTTCCCGGAGAACTCGACTCATCGAAAAAACCCTAGCCGGACGTGGTTACAGAAACGCTGCCGTACAGAGGAATCGCCACAAACCAGAACTTAGTACACCTCATAGTATTATCACAGGGGCTGTTCCTGGCGCATTGTATCTCCCGGACCGGGAATCGCCTATATTTTGAGTGCCGGATATTGTTGATACACAATATATTGTGATTTTTTCAGAATAAGGGGCATTTTTTGCTTGACAACGCTATGGCGGTTCCATACAATACGACCCGGGAAGGTTCTGATTCATGAGGGGAGGGATTGGGATCTTCCCCCAACCGATTGTAATCCAGCAAATTACAATAGTTGGTCCTCAATAAGATGAAATTTTGGCGGTTTTTTTGGCCTCAGTTTGAACTAAGCAATCTCTGGAGGAAAGAGATGTCCCGGAAAGAATCCCAAGGGAAGCGCAAAAGCGGAGAGCCTGGCAGCAGTCCCGAGCGCGCTGAGCGAGGTCTGAGCGTGGAGTTGATGTCCATAACTCCGGAGGCTGAGGATGTAATCGAAAGAGCCTGTCGAACCTGTTACCTGAGTTTCCACCGTTACAAGCCCCCGGCTTCCACTGAGGAGTTGATAAAGAAGGTCATCCGCAGAGGACATCACTCGGTTCTGGAGCATGCCCTGGCAACCTTTCGCATCAAGGGAGGCTCACGCGTGTTCACCCACGAGTTGGTGCGGCACAGGCTGATGTCCCCTTCCCAGGAGAGCCAGAGATACGTGGAGTACGGCAAGACAAAGCAGTTCGAGTTTGTGATCCCGCCCGCGATTCAGGGCACGCCGTTCGTGGGCAAGTTCACTCAGCTGGCAGGCTTGGCATTCGACCTTTACCAGGAGATGGTGAAGGCTGAAATCCCCAAGGAGGATGCTCGTTACATCCTTCCCAATGCCACCACCTCCGAGATCGTGATATCGGCCAACTTCCGGGAGTTGAGGCACATCTTTGAAGTGCGCTGCGTGGAAAGAGCACACTGGGAGATCAGGGAGATTTGTCTGCAGATGCTGAAGATAATGAAAAAGCAAGCGCCGATCGTGTTCTGGGATTTTCATATAGATGAGGAAAACAAGGTAGCGTACAGAAAGGACGAATAGGAACCGTCACCCAGAGCAAAGTCCTGCACCACCTGGTGCAGGGCAGCCAGACGGCCCGGTCCGGGAAGCGAAGGGTCTCGATTTCCTGCGTTGCCACCGGCACTGTAAGGGCGACAAGGCCACAGGCGGGCAACGCAATAAGCAAAGAGGGTAAAAGATGAGATCGTTTGTTGTTGCTGTGATCCTGACACTGCTTCCCCTGGCGCTCTCATGGGCTTGCGACTTGAGGGCTCAGGACTACACCGGCGAAATCACTTTGCAGGATAGCTCCAAGGTCGAATTCGACTGGTTCTGGATCGTTCCGGGGAAAGACAGGGTCCGGTACTCGGAGGACATGATGAACCTGCGGATGCCTGCGGAAAGCCTCTCATACGTTCGTCTCTCCAGCGTTTCCAAGATAGAGTTTCTTGATTTCAGCGGCCCGGAGAAAAGTCTGATGGACAGTCTCAGATTCTGCCCGGCAACGCGAAAGGCCAAGATGGAATTCGCCGACGGAGCCATCCTGGAAAAGGTCTACCTGGACTGTACTGATGCTTTCTGGGTAAGCGACACCGAGAGCGGCAAGCTGAACGACCGCAACATCCAAAGCATCAAATTCGACGTGAAGGAGTTGAAGAAGTGCCCGCACTGTAACAAGCAGTACCGGCACACGGATTGGAAATACTGCCCCTATTGCGGGGAAACCGTTGGACTAGCGGGTCGGGCTATCTCTCCGGAAGCGGGATCGCCCAACAAAAGACAGGATTGGACTATA
>CAYFQZ010000383.1:0-2051 GCA_964345305.1 uncultured Ignavibacteria bacterium
GTATGTCCTGTGGATATGGCCTCTGGCAATGGCAGCGACCTTTTTCATATTCTTCACTGCGGAGAGGCAGGTAGATTTCCCTGCGCCACCTCCCATGCTCTCTGCTCCAGTCTTCTTCACTGTCACTTTGCTGGGCCTGATTCTGACCTACCGCAAGTTCTTCCCGAGAGTCTGAGACGGCGTTCTCTTCAGCTCGCGCCTCGTTGGGCGGCGCTACTGATAGTCAACCGTTAGAGAAAGGAGAGGCCAATGAACATCATTCGTCGAGCTTTCAACTTTGAGAATGCGGCAATACTTCTTGGCGTTGTATTTGCAGTTTCGGGGCTTGTTGGGACAATCGTGCATGGTGGGTTCGATGATCAACTACTCACAGGCATCATCTTCCTTCTTGGGGGATGGCTTTATGAGTTCTCGAGAAAGGAGCAGTGAGTATCTAAAAGTATCAGTTGTCGCCTTCAGTCTTCTCTGGCTGAGAAGAGCCTGTGGGGCAGCATAGCGACCATCTCCTTAGGCTGCCCGGCGGCTGAGCTTTTCCGTCGGTCGTTATGACAATGGCTTTGCTCGTCGCCATAGCGGCACGGCGGATGCCTCCGCTTCGTGGCAAAACTGTAGTTAGGCGGCACGAAGAAAGACTATATCGGAGACATCTGATCGGAGACGAAATGGTTGAGAGCGATCCAAAAGTCGAATACCTTGATGTGAGTAACAACCTCCGCCATTGGAATACGCTCCGATTTGCCGAGCTGACCGTTTACATCGCGATCATAGGTGCAATGATGAACGTCGTATTTGGCAAGCCTGCACCTCTCCCAATAACGATCAGTACTTTGGTCAAGATTGCCGGGGTACTTGTGTCCATTCTCTTCCTGATCCTGCAAGAGAGAACGATGGCATATTGGTACAAGTTTGTAGAACGTGCGGCGGAGCTTGAGGAGGTACTCGGTTTCGAGCAGTACAAAAGGAGGCCTAAGGCGGGGGTAATTACAGGGAGAAGCGCTGTAAGGCTGTTCTTTCTTGTCATTATTCTCTTCTGGCTTATATCTATCTTCTTGTCTCCGATCTAGAGCAATTGGGTGGGGAACGATGGAAGAGACGCGAAGAGTGACGTGCCGCCTACCCCTCGCTCTGCGATCCGTTGGCTCGAAACCGTGCGCCGCGAATTAATCGCCCAAAGCGCAGAGGATGAGCGGGCAAGGTTCGCAGATTAAATGGCGGAACCCGCAGGCGGCTTAGCTCGGGGCAGTTGGTCGCGCGAGCACGATATACAAGGAGGATTTGAATATGATTAGTCGAGTATGGCATGGCTGGACTACACCAGCGAACGCTGACGCTTACGAGTCACTCCTCAAGAGTGAAATCTTCCAGGACATACAGCATCGTCAGATTACTGGTTACCGAGGAATCCATCTCTTTCGGCGCAACCTGGGCGATGAGGTAGAGTTCGTTACAATCATGTGGTTTGACTCAATAGAAGCAGTTCGTACTTTCGCAGGGGAAGACTACGAAGTAGCAGTAGTTCCATCCAAGGCAAGAGCTTTGCTTTCGCGGTTTAATGCACGCTCGCAGCACTATGAAGTGAAGGTTGAAATGAAGGCCTGACCTTGCATCTACTTATATGGGGGGATAAAAATGAAACCCCAAATTTTTTCTGTACCTCCCGGCCCATGGGAAGCCGTTTGCGGCTGAGCTAATTCGTAGTGCAATATGAGATCGAGTCAAGAGAAAGCAGGCGTCAATTCTGAAGTCACCATTCATACATTTGGACTGAGGGTCTTGAGTTGCGCTCGATCCGACACAGCGCCACGATTGTCAGCGATGCCTCAGGAGAAAGCATGCCGTGACCATACAAGCTTGGGCGGCACTACTGGGTGCCTATTTGCTCGGTTCAGTTCCCTCCGCGTACATCGTGACCCGCTTAGTCGCCGGGGTGGATATCCGGCAAGTTGGCGATGGGAACATGGGAGCCAAAAATACCTTTGAGTCGGTCGGGAAGCTGGCGGGTGTGGTGGTCGGAGTTGCCGATGTCGGCAAAGGTGCACTTGCTGTGGCCA
>CAYFQZ010000384.1:0-2730 GCA_964345305.1 uncultured Ignavibacteria bacterium
TCCCGAAAATGCACGAGCATAATCCGCGGTGTCTGCCTCATTCGACCTGTAAGCATAAGCCACGCTTATCATCGGCTTTAAAGGCGACATCTCCGGGTCGGATTCCACCTGAACACCTATATATTTGTCAGTTCCATCAAAAATCGAATCTGGTAACGGATTAACACTTCCCAAGAGAACATTGAATATCCCCTCTTTCACCTCCACTTCTGTTCGGGTCTCAGTCCACTCCGACACCGTGCCGGATTCGTCCGCATAGATGGTAAAGGTCATCTGAACCGTGTCATTCAGGCAGCCACCTGATGCGGTGGTGAGTTTGCCTTGGTAGTTGATACTGTCAGGGACGTCAGCGGAAGAAACAGAGGCAAAGGAGAATATTGCCATCCCCGTGGCCAGAAAAATGAGGCTCTTGCGTACCATCGCGCAACTCCTTCCGTTAGTAAAACGGCTAATGTTTTTGGTTAGCAAATCATGCCCCCTGATGGAAAGCCATGGCGGTTGTCGATAGGCTTCTCCTCCTACTCGAAGGGTTCAATAGTCTGGTGGCACATCTAGCTATCCGCGGTTAGCGCGCAAGAAATGCAGAAACAGTGGTCCCCCAGCCTGTGTTCCAACTCGCGCCTGGAGAGATAGTGATTCTGCTTAGTCACTCATTCCCTTTGAGCATTGGCTGAAAGCCTTCTGCCCGTTCACGGTAAGCTTCGGAAAGCGCGATAATCAGCTACAAAGCCGATCAGCCCAACGGCTGCGCTGGAGAAGGCAAACTATCGATTCATGACGAAATATACCATCCCTATTGTCAGTGTCAAGGACAATCTGCGCGGTTCAGACCGAACTTGGCCTGCCGTCAATGAAAAGCCCCCTCCCGCTCAAGCAGGAGCGGCCTTCGGGCAACCTGACAGAACTTTTCTCTAGCGATTTCCATGGATAGCAGCAGGCCCCTGGGGGGCGGGTGGGTCAGCCACCGACCCGGTGCCCTTCTTAGCATGAGAGAAAGTGAAGTGCCAACAGGCTCTTCTGGAATTCGGCAAAGACAACTCGCAACAGTTTAGTTTCGTCTTCTCCTGTCTTTCCTACGAGTTTTCAGTTGACAATCAAGTAGTTTCTCAATTCATTTGAGCTAAAGCAAATGAAATTCTGGAAACCAAGCTTGGTCGGCTGGCTCACTTGGAGGACCGGTTAACAAATGTAGTTGCCCGTGTGGCTGCAATTGCGAGTGCGACTGCGACTCCATCCTCCTCAGAGTCGCAAAAGCATTCGGATCGGCCGCGTTACAGTCCTCAACACGCGCGGGAGGCTCTGCAGGTGCGGGCAGTGCGTTCCCGATAGGTGACCCCTTGAAGTAGTATCTAGATGTGTTGCATCACGCTTGTGGGACAACGAGCGGATTCGGCGAACGCGGGTTTTCTCGATCATGCGCGGCGGGAGGATCCGCAGCCGTCACCAGGTTTAGTGCTGCGCCCGCTGGAAACGCATTCTCCGGCGTGGTAACCCCAACTGAGTCATCAGCGACCGGGCGCATCCAAATCAACGCTCCAGAGCTAGCTGCATTGGCTCCGATGCGTTTGTGCGAATGTGGGCTGATACCTAATCATAGGTAGCTCCAGGTCGATCTCTCACTCACTCAAGAAAGGAGGTGGAATACAATGGTCAACGTGCTGAAGTGGGGCGCTGTTTCGTCCGCAGCTCCAGTTCAGGGACGTATTTGGAGCTGTTACTGCCGCTGTTGCTGCGAATGTCGTCCTTTGTTCTCAAGAGCGTCTACATCGGCGACTCGCACCTCGAGCAGCGCAGCATGGGAAGCTGTGGGTTCTGGGGTGTTCTTCAGTTCCACGTTTCCGGACAACTGCAACTGGTGATACTGTATTGAAAGAGCAAACGCATGAACCATCCAGTAGTCGAGTATCTCGCGGCGCGCACGTTTAGACTGTGTGCGCCGGACTGGAGGGCAAGGGTCTTTGGCCCTGACTCCGAAATCAAAAGAAGACTAGCTAGAACAGCTAATGAGGAGGCGATGATGATGCCTCGAGCGTTCATCCATGGATTTGAGACTGAAACAGCGCACTACGTGTACGACGTAAACAGCAATAGGGTCGCGCGAGTTGAAGAGGTAGTGTCGGACATACTGCAGCTTTGCGATTCCGTATCGCCACCTGATTTTGTCTCCCTTCTCAGCAAGAAGCACGGTAGACCCACCATCGAAACGGGGCTGAAGGAAGTAAAGGAATGTAATGTCAAGCGCAACCTGTTTTCACATAGGCTGCCACGAGGACTAGCGAAGCCTGTATGCGACAGGCACTTCCAGGAGAATCTTGGTGCTGGCCTGACTCAACTGATACTGAATGTTTCTGAAAGATGTAACTTGCGATGCAAGTACTGTGTCTACTCGGGCCTGTATCACTATGAGCGGCAGCATTCCGCAAGAATCATGCCCTTTGAAGTCGCGAAGAAGGCAGTCGATTTCTTTCATGCCCACAGCAGGGCCTCCGAGAAGGTCTACATTGGATTTTACGGCGGTGAGCCATTGACCAATTTCGATACGATCATAAAGTGCGTGGAGTACATCAAAGGCGACCACAACTGGCAGCGTCTGCATCTCTCAGTCGACACCAACGGGACGCTGCTTACCGACGAGGTGATAGAGTTCCTTATGAAGCATGATTTTATCATACAGGTCAGTATAGACGGCCCTGCTGCAATCCACGATAGATACCGTGTTCACCACAACGG
>CAYFQZ010000385.1:0-9525 GCA_964345305.1 uncultured Ignavibacteria bacterium
AAACTTCTCCTTGGCCATAAAATTACCTCCGGGACTATCTCTCCTGATACTTCCTGTTCAGCCTTCTCCTCTCAGAAGTCGCCTTAGCATCGGTCCTCATCAGCCAGGGAACCGGGCACTTCAGAATCCCCTGAGTTTGGTGATCAAACCTTCGAAGAGGTTCTCCGGCAGCTTCTCGTAGTGATAGAATTCCATGGTGAAGACCGCTCGGCCCTGGCTCAGAGATCTCAGCCGCGTGGCATATCCGAACATCTCGGACAGTGGAACCACCACCCTGATGGCCTGCGCGTCACCCTTGGGATTTATGCCCAAGATGTCGCCTCGCCGGGAGTTGAGGTCGTTTATCACGTCACCCAGATGCTCATCAGGTACCATTATTTCCACGTCCATCACCGGTTCCAGGAGAACGGGATTTGCTTTGGCCGCTGCCTCCTGAAAAGCCAGTGAACCAGCGATGCGATAAGCCAACTCGGTCGAATCCACCTCATGGTATTTGCCGTCCAGCAGCACGGCCTTTATGTCGACCATGGGGTAGCCCGCCAAAACGCCGTTCTGCATGGATTCGGCCATTCCCTGCTTGACCGCAGGCACGAATTGTCTGGGCAGCACTCCCCCCCTGGTGGCGTCCTCGAACTCGAATCCACCCCCCTTGGGAAGTGGCTCCAATCTCACCTTGACCCATCCGAATTGCCCTTTTCCCCCGGTTTGCCGAATGAACTTGCCCTCCGCCTCGGCCGGAACGGTGACAGTCTCCTTGTACGCCACCTGGGGCTTTCCCACGTTGGCCTTTACTCCGAACTCCCGGGTCATTCGTTCCACCAGCACCTCCAGATGAAGCTCACCCATCCCCGAGATGATGGTCTGCCCGGTCTCCTCATTTGTGCTCACCGCAAAGGTGGGATCCTCCTCGGCCAGCTTGGACAAAGCTTCGCTTAAGTGATCCTGATCGGCTTTGGTCTTGGGTTCGATGGCCACCGAGATCACCGGCTCGGGAAAGCTCATCTTCTCCAACTGGACCGGCCTCTTCTGGTCGCAGAGGGTGTGACCGGTTATGGTCTTTCTCAGACCCACGGCGGCCGCAATGTCCCCGGTGAATACCTCCTGCTTGTCCAGCCTCTTGTTGGCGTGCATCTCCAGGATGCGCCCGATCCGCTCTCTGCTTTTGGTATTCGCATTCAGAACCGCGCTTCCCACCTTCAGCCGCCCCGAATAGACCCTGAAATAAATGAGTTTGCCCACGTAGGGGTCGGAGGCGATCTTGAAAGCCAGGGCGCAGAAGGGCTCTTCATCCGAGGGATCCCTTTTTTCCTCCACGCCTTTGTTGGGGTTCAGACCCCTCACCGGGGGAATGTCCAAAGGGGAAGGAAGAAAATCGACCACCGCATCCAGAAGCTTTTGAATCCCCTGGTTCTTCAGGGCCGATCCGCAGAGTACGGGAAAGATCTTCACGTCCAAAACCGCTTTTCTCAACGCCCTCTTGACGTCGTCCACCGGGATGGGCTCATCATTCAACATCCTCTCCAGAAGCTGATCGTCATAATAGGTTAAAGCTTCCAGAAGCTCCTCTCTGGCCTTCTTAGACATTGCCACCAGATGTGAGGGGATAGGCGAATCATCAAACGTGGCGCCCAAGTTTTTCTCATGGTAGATCCGGTAGGTCATGCTGATCAGATCGATTATGCCGGCGAACTTCACACCCTGGTGAACCGGCAGCTGAATGGGCACGGCATTGGCATTCAGGCGCTCCTTCAGCATGTTAACCGCGCCTTCGAAACTGCAGCCGATCCGATCCATTTTGTTGACGAAGACTATCCGGGGGACTCGATACTTGTTCGCCTGTCTCCAGACCGTCTCGGACTGGGGCTCCACGCCTCCTACTCCGCACAGAACGGCGATGGCTCCGTCCAGAACCCTCAGCGACCTCTCCACCTCAGCGGTGAAATCCACGTGTCCGGGGGTATCGATGATATTTATCTGGCGTCCCTCCCAGAAACAGGTGGTGGCGGCCGAGGTGATGGTGATTCCCCTCTCCTTCTCTTGCTCCATCCAATCCATGGTAGCCGCGCCATCATCCACCTCCCCCATGCGGTGGGTCTTGCCAGTGTAATACAGACTCCGCTCGGTGGCCGTGGTCTTGCCGGCGTCGATATGCGCCATGATGCCGATATTTCTCAGTTTGTCTAACGCTATGTGCCTGGGCATAAAGGACCGCCTTGCATGGACCCCAGTGAGGTCCTGTGTCTTGGTCTGCACCACTTCAGATTACTTCCGCAGCTTTACATTATTCGCGTCTTGCCACTAAACAAAAACCCTCTCGTACCTGCATCAGAGCCGGATCACCTTGCGCCGGAGGGGCTATCCGAAATCCAGCACCGCGTAGACCTCTCCTACCATCTGAAGTGGGCAAAGGCCTTGTTGGCCTCTGCCATCTTGTGCGTATCCTCCCTTTTCTTGATGGAGGAGCCTTCGTTCTTGGAAGCGGCCAGGAATTCCGCCGCCAGCTTCTCCGCCATGGAGCGCCCGCTTCTCTGCTTGCTGTAACTGATTATCCACCTCATGGCCAGGGCCACGCTTCTCTCCGACCTGACCTCAATGGGCACCTGATAGGTGGCGCCCCCCACGCGACGTGGTCTCACCTCCAAGATGGGGCGCACATTCTCCAAGGCCTTCTTGAAGACGTTCAGCCCTGGCTGACCGGTCTTCTTGGCCATGATGTCCATGGCGTTGTAAAATATTCTCTCCGCCACGCTCTTCTTCCCTTTGCGCATCAGGTAGTCGATGAACTGGCCAGCCAAGAGGTCCTTGTATCTGTAATCCGGCGTCCTGTCTCTTTTCACTGCCGCTTTTCTTCTTGGCATCTATCCGTCCTCAAAAGAATTATTACCACATACAAAAAAACTCTGCCGCAGAGAAGACTTGCTGCCCGCAGATTTGTCGTGGCCAGGGGCTTATGCCGCCGCCTTTTTGGGCCTCTTGGCCCCGTATTTTGACCTGCCTTGCCTCCGCTCGACCACGCCGCTGGTATCCAGCGTGCCCCTGATCACGTGATATCTTACTCCGGGCAGATCCTTCACCCTTCCACCCCGGATCAGCACTATGGAGTGCTCCTGCAGGTTATGCCCCTCCCCGGGGATGTAAGCGGTGACCTCGATCCCGTTGGTCAACCGCACCCGGGCCACCTTCCGCAGGGCCGAGTTTGGTTTCTTGGGCGTGCTGGTATAGACCCTGGTACAGACTCCCCGCTTCTGGGGACAGCTGCGCAGCGCGGGTGTGGAAGGCTTTGATTTTATGAGCTTCCTTCCTCTCTTGATCAATTGGTTTATTGTCGGCAAGACCTTTTCTCCTTCAGTATCATCCGTTAACCATCCGCGGGAGCGGGCCGGCCAAGTCCGGACCACAATGCTGCGCTGCGCCAGGAATGGCCCAGGCAAATTAGATTCTCATAATACCCATTTTTGCCCACCTGTCAAGCACTTTCTTCCACTATTTTTTCTCCTGCCTTCCGCTTCGCTCTAACCCTTCACCCCTTGCCTCCGCCCGCGCAGTTCCGCCTCTTGCCGCCTCTCCCGTCATCTGCCTCACTGCATTTCCTCCAGCACCTCCACCTCCTTCTTCTCCTCCTTCTCTCTCACCTTTATGCTCCGGTATCTCTCCAGACCCGTCCCCGCCGGAATCAGCTGCCCGATGATCACGTTTTCCTTAAGACCCAAAAGGAAATCGGTCTTTCCGTTGATGGCCGCCTCGGTCAGCACTCGCGTGGTCTCCTGGAATGAAGCGGCGGAGATAAAGCTTTCGGTGGAGAGCGAGGCCTTGGTTATGCCCAGAAGCAGAGGCTGGAAGGTGGCTGGCTCGCCCCCTTCGGCGATGACCTTTTCATTCTCCTCTTTGAACTTGTGCTTGTCCACCTGTTCGCCCTCCAGGAAGTTGGTATCTCCGATGTCCTCCACCTTGACCTTCTGCAGCATCTGCCTGACTATCACCTCAATGTGCTTATCGTTTATCTTCACCCCTTGAAGTCGATACACCTCCTGGATCTCGTTCTCCAAATACTCCTGTACGGCGTTGACCCCTTTGATCCTAAGGATGTCGTGCGGATCGATCGGACCCTCGCACAGGCGCTGGCCGGCCCTGACGGAGTCTCCGTCGTGCACTCTGAGATGTTTGCCGTGAGGTATGAGATACTCCCTCACCTCCCCTCCAAATCCTTTCACCAGGATTTGGGTGGCACCGCGGATTATTTTTCCGAACTCCACCACCCCGTCGATTTCCGACACCACGGCGGGATCCTTCGGCTTGCGAGCCTCGAACAGTTCAGCCACGCGGGGCAGTCCTCCGGTTATGTCGCGGGTCTTGGAGATGTCCCGGGGGATCTTCACCAGGAAGTCGCCCGCCTCCACCCTGTCGCCGTCGTGAAACAGAAGATGAGCTCCCGTGGGTATGGAGTAATTGCCCAACCTCCTTCCCCTGGAGTCCCGCACTTCGATGTGAGGACGAAGCTGCTTTTCCTTCTGTTCTATGATCACCCTCTGCCTCAGTCCGGTGGTTACGTCCAGCTCCTCTCTGAAGCTCTCGTTCTCGATGATGTCCACGAAATGAAGCTGACCGGAATTCTCGGAGAGAATGGTGTTGGTGTACGGGTCCCACTCGAAGAGGTTCGACTCCTTTTCCACCTGTTGATTGTTCGCCGAGTGCAGGATGGCTGAGTAGGGCACATTGTATCTGGCCCTGACCCTTCCCTTTTTGTCCAGAAGCTCCATTTCACCTTCTCTGCCCAGAACCACCATGTCCCTGTTCTTCTTGGTGACGTACTTAAGATTCCTGTAAACCACCTTGCCTTCGCTTTTGGCGCTCACTCTGGACTGTTCGGCGATTCGAGCGGCGGTACCTCCGATGTGGAAAGTACGCAGGGTGAGCTGGGTTCCAGGTTCTCCTATGCTCTGGGCGGCGATCACGCCCACAGCCTCTCCCAGATCCACGGTCCTGCCTGTAGCCAGGTTTCGGCCATAACATTTGGCGCACACTCCTCTTCTGGACTCACAGGTGAGGATGGACCGAATGCGCACCGCCTCTATGCCGCTTTCGTCGATGTGGACGGCCGCCTCTTCATCTATCTCCTCACCGGCTCTGGCCAGCAGGTCTCCGCTGATGGGATCGTAGACGTCTTCTAAAGCTACGCGTCCCACGATCCTGTCCCTGAGCGACTCGATCACCTCTTCCCCCTCCTTCAAGGCGGTAACGCTCAATCCCAGGATGGTGCCGCAATCCTCTTCGGTGATGATCACGTCCTGAGCCACGTCCACCAGCCTGCGGGTGAGGTAGCCCGCGTCCGCCGTCTTCAAGGCGGTATCCGCCAGACCCTTCCTGGCGCCGTGCGTGGAGATGAAGTATTCCAAGACATCCAACCCTTCTCTAAAATTGGCCACGATGGGAGACTCGATTATCTCGCCGATCTGTCCGGTGATCCTCTTCTGGGGTTTGGCCATCAGGCCTCGCATTCCGGCCAGCTGCCGGATTTGCTCCTGGCTCCCTCTGGCTCCCGAATCTGCCATCATGTAAATGGGGTTGAATCCATCCTGCACTTTCTTCAGCCGTTCAAACATGACCTCGCCCACCTCCGAGGTGGTGCGGGTCCAGGTGTCGATGACCTTGTTGTACCTTTCGCCGTTGGTGATCACGCCCCTTTCGTACTGCTTCAAAATCTTCTCCACCTCTTTTTGCGCCTTTTCCACCAGCACCTCTTTCTCCGGAGGGATCACCATGTCATCCACGCCCACGGTGACGCCGGAAAGGGTGGCGTATTCGAACCCCAACCTCTTGAGCTCGTCAAGAAAAACTGAGCTACGATAGGCTCCCAACTTTCGGTAGGAGAGACTGACCAGATCCGCCACCTTTGCCCGGTTGGCCAGCTGGTTGAAGTACCCCAGCTCCGGAGGGACTATCTGGTTGAATATCACCCGGCCCACCGTCGTGTCGGTGACCTTCCCATCGATCAGCAACTTTATCCTGGCGTGCAGTCCCACCTGTTGGGCATCCAAGGCAACGATGACCTCGTCGGCGGAGGCGAATGCCTTTCCCTCTCCCTTGTCTCCCGGCTTCTCTTTGGTCAGATAATAGCATCCCAGCACGATGTCCTGGCTGGGAGTGGCGATGGGCTTGCCGCTGGAAGGGGACAACAGGTTGTTCTCCGAAAGCATAAGCAGTCTGGCCTCCAGCTGAGCCTCAAAGGACAACGGCACGTGTACCGCCATCTGGTCCCCATCAAAGTCGGCGTTGAAGGCGGCGCAGACCAATGGATGCAACTTTATCGCCTTGCCCTCCACCAGCACCGGATAGAAAGCCTGAATACCCAGTCGATGCAGCGTGGGAGCACGATTCAGCAAAATGGGATGGTCCTGAATGATCTCCTCCAAAATGTCCCATACCTCCGGACGTTCCCTCTCCACCAGCTTCTTTGCGGACTTCACAGTCTGAACGTAGCCCTTCTCCTCCAGCTTCATGATGATGAACGGCTTGAACAGTTCCAGGGCCATGGTCTTGGGCAGTCCACACTGGTGGATTCTGAGCTCGGGTCCCACCACAATGACTGATCTGCCGGAGTAATCCACCCTCTTGCCCAAAAGGTTCTGTCTGAACCTTCCTTGTTTGCCTTTCAGAAGATCCGAGAGCGACTTTAAGGGCCTCTTCGAGTCTCCCCGGACCGACTGGGACCGCCTGCCGTTGTCCAGCAGCGCGTCCACCGCCTCCTGGAGCATCCGCTTTTCGTTGCGCAGGATCACCTCGGGAGCTTTTATCTCCATAAGTTTCTTCAATCGATTGTTGCGATTGATAACCCGGCGATAAAGATCGTTCAAATCCGAGGTGGCAAACCTTCCACCCTCCAGAGGAACCAGCGGTCTCAGGTCAGGAGGAATCACCGGAAGAACGGTCATGATCATCCACTCGGGCTTGTTTTGAGACTGCCGGAAGGCCTCGATCACCCTCAGCCTCTTCAGCGTGTCCTTTTTCCTCTGAGCCGAGGTCTCGATCTTCACCTGGGCGCGAAGGGATATGGAGAGCTCCTCCACGTCCACCTGCCGAAGCAGTTCCAGGATGGCCTCCGCTCCCATCCGGGCCACGAACTCTTTGCCCGACTCCTCCAATTCGGCATACTCTTCCTCAGAGATGATGTCCTTGTACTTAAGAGGGGTATTGCCGGGATCTATCACAACGTAGGATTCGTAGTAGAGGATCCTTTCCAGCTCCCTGATGGACAGATCCAGCAGATAGCCGATTCGAGAGGGAATGGACTTGAAAAACCAGATGTGGGATACCGGCACGGCCAGCTCGATGTGCCCCAGCCTTTCCCGCCGGACCTTGGACTGAGTCACCTCCACCCCGCACCGATCGCATACTATGCCGCGGAACCTCACCCGCTTGTACTTTCCGCAGGAGCACTCCCAGTCCTTGACCGGTCCGAATATCCTCTCGCAGAAAAGACCATCCCTTTCCGGCTTGAAGGATCTGTAGTTTATGGTTTCCGGCTTGGTAACTTCCCCATAGGACCAGGATCTTATGGTCTCGGGAGAAGCCAGTTGAATCTTTATGGCGAAGAAGTCCGATGGTCGCTTAAAGCTCTTGGGCTGGAACTCAACCATCAGCCACCTCCTTTCCCCACCCGGGGGCTATGAGAAAAACTCCTTTTGTTTCCATGGCACAGGTACGCCAACTCTTGACCTTTCTGAGGAGCCCGGGGCGATGCCTAACCCTCCACCAGTTCCACGTCCAATCCCAGGCTTTGCAGCTCCTTGACCAGAACGTTGAACGACTCCGGTATTCCGGGTTCGGGTGCATTCTCACCCTTGACGATGGCCTCATATACTCTGGACCTGCCGGCCACGTCGTCCGATTTCACCGTCAACATCTCCTGGAGGGTGTAAGCCGCTCCGTAAGCCTCCAGAGCCCAGACTTCCATCTCTCCAAACCTCTGACCGCCGAACTGGGCCTTTCCGCCCAGCGGCTGCTGGGTGACCAATGAGTATGGTCCTATGGAGCGGGCATGTATCTTGTCATCCACCAGATGAGAGAGTTTCATCATGTAAATGTATCCGACGGTAACGGACTCATCGAACGGCTCTCCGGTCATACCGTCGTAAAGAGTTACCTTGCCTGACTGGGGCAGACTTTCATCCTTGAGGCAGCGCTTGATTTCACCCAGGCCGGCTCCGTCAAAGACCGGACAGGAGACGAAGTATCCACCCTTCCTGGCCGCCCAACCCAGATGGGTCTCCAGTATCTGGCCCACATTCATTCGCGAAGGGACTCCCAGGGGGTTCAAAATCAGCTCCACCGCCGTTCCGTCCGGCAGATACGGCATATCCTCTACCGGGACGATTTTGGAGACCACCCCTTTGTTGCCGTGCCTTCCTGCCATCTTGTCTCCTACGGCCAGCCTTCTTTTGGTGGCCACGCTCACCTTTCCCAGTTGAACCACTCCGGGAGGCAGCTCGGCACCCCGGATCACCTTTTCCAAGTCCACGTCGAACTGCGCTTTTCTTCGGGCTATAAGATCCCGATAGTTGGAAAGGAGGGTCTCTACCTTCTTGTTCACACGGGGGTTCTGGGTGAAGCCCTCCTCCGCCACCAAGTCATCCACCTCCAGGTTGTCGAACCATTTATCTTTGAACTTGGAACCCGCCCTGAGGACAATGGAATCGTCCCCGACACCCCGGATGGTATTGGCGGTTTGACCTCGTAACAGCTTGGCCAGCTTTTCGTTCAGGAGACTCCTCAACGCTTCATGCTGTTTCTGAAACGACCTTCTCAGCCGGGCGATCTCGTTTTTCTCGGCCTTCTTGACCTCCTCTCCCCTCTCTTTTCGGGAGAAAACCTTGGCATCAATCACGATCCCCTTCATTCCCGGCGGAGCCTTCAGGGAGGCATCCTTGACGTCGCCGGCCTTCTCACCAAAGATGGCCCTGAGAAGTCTCTCCTCCGGCGAAAGTTCGGTTTCTCCTTTGGGCGTGACTTTTCCGATGAGAACATCACCTGCTTCCCCCTCCGCTCCGACTCTGCTCACACCTCTTTGATCCAGATTGGCCAGAGCCTCCTCCGAGACGTTGGGAATCTCGCGGGTGATCTCCTCTGCGCCTCGTTTGGTCTCTCTCACCTGAATCTCGAACTCCTCGATGTGAATTGAGGTGAACGTGTCCTCCTCCACCAGCTTCTCGCTGACTATGATGGCGTCCTCGAAGTTGTATCCCCTCCAGGGCATAAAAGCCACCAGCACGTTTCTTCCCAGAGCCAGCTCACCGGCACAGGTGGCAGCGCCGTCAGCCAGGCATTGCTTCTTCTTTACCTTTTCTCCTGCCCTCACCAGTGGCTTCTGATTTATACAGGTATCCTGATTGGACCTTCGGAACTTCAACAGCTGGTATTCGTCAACCTCGGAGATGTCCACCTCCGAGGAATGATCGGTGGGTCTGACCGTTATCCTATCGGAGGTCACCGAGTCCACCACTCCGTCTCGCCTTGCCACCACTATGGCTC
>CAYFQZ010000386.1:0-4542 GCA_964345305.1 uncultured Ignavibacteria bacterium
ATGACGTTCCGGTCTTCCAGGCGACCTTTGGGCGGTGCAGGCTGTATTCCCAGTATGCCGGAAGATCCGGTCTCACCACTTCGCTAAGAAGCTCAGTGGTTATGTAAGCTGCGCCTTCGGAGAGAATGCCTCTGCCTTCCTGAACAACTTCATCCCGACAATATCTGATTGGCCTGAATCTGCCGGAATTGGCCAGGGTGGAATATAGATTGGCCAGCTCAAGGAGCTTCAGGTCGCAGCCGCCGAGGATAAACGATAGTCCGTAATCGGTCTTTTTGGAATCCATGGTCGAAACGCCGCCGTCCCGGAGGAAAGAGATGAACTCCCAAACGCCGACTTGGGCCAAAAGGAGCACCGCGGGAACGTTAAGCGATCTGGTCAAAGCATCCTTGACCGTGACCACTCCGTGATATTTGCCGTCGTAGTTCTCCGCAACGTAACCAGCGTAGTTTACCGGAACGTCATGCAACACGGCCGAAGGGGTTATCAGACCCTTATCGATTGCGTGGGCGTACAGAAGCGGTTTCAAAGCCGAACCCGGCGACCGCGGGGAGAGGGCGCCGTTGACCTGTCCATGGTTCGAATCATCGAAGAAGTCGTAGGACCCGACCAGCGCGCGAAGGCTGTTCGTGCGGTTGTCCAGCACCACCACCGCGCCGTTGCTGATATCGCGACCTCGCCACTTGGCCAGATGCTTCCTTAGTATCCCCTCACACTTGTGCTGGATTCCCCTGTCCAGTGTGGTATGCACCCTGGGCTTGCCCGGATAGCGGCTGTGCATCAGGTCGGTGAAATGCGGCGTATCGAAGGGGATGCCCGGCTTCTCGACGGCGACTTCCTCCCCCAGGGCCCGAAGATATTCTGCCTCCGATACGGCCTTCCTTGAGAGAAGATAGGCAAGCACCTCATCCCGTTTCTTTCTGGCCTTTTGGGGAAATCGCTCCGGGTCTAGCCGGGCAGGCGAATTGGGAACGGCCACCAAAAGTGCGGCCTGGCCCAGGCTGATCTCGGCCGGGCTTTTCTGGAAGTAATAGTAGCAGGCAGCTTCTACTCCCTCGATGTTCCCGCCGTAGGGAGCCAGGTTGAAATAAAACTCCAATATCTCGTCCTTGGAATAGAGAAGCTCCAGCTTCAGCGCACGGATGATCTCAATTGCTTTGGAAAAAAAGGTGCGTTCCCTGTGTTCCATCATCCTGGCTACCTGCATGGTGATGGTGGAGCCACCCGAGACTATTCTACCCTGTTTCAAGTTGAGAAAAAGGGCCCGGAGAAGCGACCAGGGATTCACTCCCGGATGATAACGATAAAACCGATCCTCGACGGTGACGACGGCTCTCTTGAGATAGGGGGAGACTTCATCCAGACGGCACGGCATCCGCCACTTCTCGTCTGAGGATAGGAATGCCCGCAGCAGCTTCCCGTCGCTGTCGTAGACAGACTGGGATGCTGGCTTGTGAAGCTTCTCCCAGTCAAGGGGAAAAAGCAGTACAAGCAGCAGGAACGCCAGGGCAATACCTATTGGAATCGTGAATCTCTTGTTTCTCATTGTCCGGACACGACTCTTATCTGGCCGCTGTTGGCCACGGAAGACTTGAACGGATCATACATGGCTTCGCCCTTCACCGGAGGCAGAACGAACCTGCCGGCGCTCACCGCCCGGAGCAGATAATAGAATTCTACCGTCTTTCCCTTGCGCAGGTTCAGGTATATGTTCAGCCTGTCGTCCCTTATATCCATGTAATCCGGTGTGATGGATTTGTTGCCGATCCAAGTCAATGTCTGCCGGGAGCCCAGCCTGGGGTTCTCTATCTCCAGGCCGGCGGGAAGCATGTCGGTGACGATCACGTTGTCCAGGTTGTCTGCTTGCGCGGTCATGACTATCTTGGCCACAACCACCTCAGACTGCTTGATGTTCGGGTAGTCTAGCGGACGTCCCCATCGATCGAGATAGTAACGGTTGACCTTGAGTCCCCTGTCATACTCTTCGAAGTCTGCCCCCTTTCTGATTCCGCTGAAGTACCAGTAGAAGTAGCAGGGTCCCTGGCCGTCGATTTTGATCCGGATTTGGCTTCCCTCACCACCCTCTTCTTTGATAACGGTATCCCGGGCGCTGAACGATGCCAGAAGCTCCTCCTCCGACCATACCTGTCCTTTGTAGTCAGCCTGCTTCACGCCTCTTAAGGTTTTGCCCAGGGCCATGAATCCGAAGGCCGTCCCCTGGGTGGTGTAGTAGTGGTCGTGATGCCTTTTCAACTTGTCGGCGATGGCTTCCACCAATAGCGGAACAGACGGGTGTTCCGGATCGATCTCGTTGAGAACCTCCAGCACAATGGCATTCTCTCTCATGGATGAGTTGAAGTTGCCGCCGGTTTCACTGGGCGCCTGGCTGGGTCCGATCTCGAAGGTCATCATAGACATGGCGGTGTTGACGTCTCCGGACAGCGCAAAGGCGCCGGCCAGAAGCGTCTGGGCCCAGTTGGACATGTTGTGTATCTCGGCCTGCTTGAGATAGTTCATACTGCTCTTGTCCGGCCTGCCCAGAAGCGCCAAGACGTACCCGGCGTAAGCCTGTCGTTCCAGCTGATATCTGTGAGTTTCCCTCCTCAGTTTCGCCCTGAGCATGCTTTTTAGGTGGCTGGCCGCTTTGTCCACGGTGCGATCCGGCACTTCATAGCCGGCCTTTCTGGCCTCCACCAGGAAGTGAGTGGCATAGATGGAGCCCCATTCAGACTCACGTCCTGCTCCCGGCCAGTAGGTGAAACCGCCGTTTGCCATCTGCATGGACCTCAGTTTGGCTATGCCCTCCTGAATGAAGTAGTCGGCGCTGCGGTCTTTGAACAACGATGGCTCGGCTATCTTGGCTATGTCGGTGAAGTAAAGCAGCGGAAAGGCCTTGGACGTGGTCTGTTCAATGCAACCATGTGGATAGGTCAGAAGAAAACGGAGACTGTGACCGAAGTTGACCATGGCGAAGGGCGATAGGCTGATCTGCAACCTGGTTGTTCCTTCAATCCAGTTCTCGTCCAGGGTGAAAGAGGCCTCCCCGTCATCCCCCATTCTTCCGGCGCCCACCTCGGTCACCAGCGGCGAGGCGGGCCTAAGTGCCATGTCCACCTCGTGGGTGGTGGAGGAGCCAAGGCCTGATGCCTCCAGCACAAAGTGCAGAGCTCCCATAGCGTCTGCCGCCTGGCAGGTGAAGGTAACCGGCCTTTCCTTCTTGGCTGGGACATCGACGGTAAGCTTCTCCGGTGAAAGGACTTTCACCTGCCCGTCTGCGGATAAGCCGACGGTTATCTGGCCTTGTTTATCCGTCCCGTTGTACACGTTCACCGGAATGTCGAAGCTGTCCTTGCCCGCCACGAACCTGGGAAAGGTCGGAGTCAAGACGATGGGATCGGAGACTATGACGTTTCTGGAGGCGGAACCGTGCTTCTCACCGTCGAATGCCACCGCCATCACCCTCAAGCTTCCCTGGAATTGAGGAACCTTTAGATGCACGGTGGCTCTCCCGTCTGGGCCGGCCTTCACCATCCCGGACCAGAGGGCCACCGGCTTGACGCGGCGCAGAGCTACCGGCATCAGATGCCTAACCATCTCCTCGGCCCTGCCGCCGCCAGGAGAGGACTTCCTTCCGGTCTCCTCTATCTCTGGAAGGATGAAGGAATAGATGTCATAGGTATCGACGGAAAGCCTCCTCTTCTGATAGAAGTGTCCAAAGGGATCAGGCGTGGCGAAATCCGTGATCTGCAACACACCTTCGTCAACCGCAGCCACAGTCAGATAGGTGCTCCCCGTTCCGCCTCTCACCTGTACGGAAACGTCCAGGGTGGAGCGGGGAGTGATCTGTTCCGGGGCTCTCAGATTTAGCCTGAGTCTCTGCGGGCTGCAGTCCACCATCAGGGGATAAGCGCCGTACGCCCTGACCGGGGCGTGCACCTCCAAAGATTGGTTGGAGCGGATCAGACACCCGACCAGGTAGACATTGGGCTTGTACTCCTCGCGCACGGGCAGCGTGATCCTCGCCGTGTTCTCCGGCATCTCCACGATCCTCTGCTCGAGAATTCCCTCTCTTTCAACGGTAAGGATGAGTTTACCGGCGAACGGTGAGCGCACCTGAATCACCGCCTGCTCTCCCACTCTGTAGGACTCCTTATCGAGGTCTATCCAAAGCTTCTCCGGCTCGGCCATGGCCCAGGGCGCGTAGCCCCAGCCGGAAACGTAGAACTCCAAACTGGAGGAGGAACCCGACTGAGGATCTTCTATCACCACGCGATAGCGGCCGTACCGGTGGGGAACAAACGACACGGAGGAGACGTCACCATTGTAATTCAGCGTTCGGCTTTCAACCGGCTCCAGAGACCTCTCTGAGACGTACCGGTAGTAGCCGGATTTGCTGTCTCGTCTGAGAATGCTGTGCCATTTCACCTGAAAGCAGGAGAATTCCAGTTGCAGAGGCTCGCTTCTCTCTCCGTCCGGTTTCACCACCACGAACTCGATTCGCGCCTTTTTGTCCTTTTCCGCATATCCCTCTTCTGCCCGACG
>CAYFQZ010000387.1:0-4188 GCA_964345305.1 uncultured Ignavibacteria bacterium
CTGTGGGTGGCTATCTCCCTGCCCAGGAATATCTGCTCCTCCTTCTTGCCGAAGGTCAGAGGACCCAGCTTTTCGCTCATTCCCCACTCGCAGACCATCTTCCTGGCCAGCTCGGTGGCCGTTTCGATGTCACCTCGGGCTCCGGTGCTCAACTCGTTGAACACCAGCTTCTCTGCCACCCGTCCCCCCATCAGGTCCAGAAGCTTGGTCTCGAGATACTTCTTGGAGCGAATGTGTTTCTCGTCCATGGGAAGGTAGTGGGTCAGGCCCAGGGCCAAGCCCCGGGGTATGATGGTCATCTTGTGCACCGGGTCGGAGCCGGGGATCAGCTTGCCTATCAGCGCATGCCCCGACTCGTGGTAGGCGGTGAGTTTCTTCTCCTCCTCGTTTATCACCAGACTCCTTCTTTCGGTTCCCATCATCACCTTGTCCTTGGCATCCTCGAAATCGCGCATGGTGACCTTCTTGCGATCTCTCCTGGCAGCCAGGAGCGCGGCTTCGTTGACTATGTTGGCCAAGTCGGCGCCGGACAGGCCGGGAGTGCCGCGGGCCAGTATGGAGAGATCCACATTCCCATCCACGGGTATCTTGCGGGTGTGAACCCTGAGTATCCCCTCTCTTCCCTTCACGTCCGGGATGTCCACCACGATCTGCCTGTCGAACCTGCCCGGTCTTAAAAGTGCAGGATCCAAAACGTCCGGGCGATTGGTGGCCGCCAGCAGGATCACTCCCTCGTTGGACTCGAATCCGTCCATCTCCACCAGGAGCTGATTTAGGGTCTGCTCTCTTTCGTCGTGTCCGCCACCCAGTCCAGCGCCCCGATGCCTTCCCACCGCGTCCAGCTCGTCGATGAAGATGATGCAGGGGGCGTTCCTCTTGCCCTGGTCGAAAAGGTCTCTGACCCGGGAGGCGCCCACTCCCACGAACATCTCCACGAAATCCGATCCGCTCATGCTGAAGAAGGGCACTCCTGCCTCTCCGGCCACGGCCCTGGCCAGAAGAGTCTTTCCGGTGCCCGGAGCCCCCAAAAGTAAAGCCCCTTTGGGGATTTTTCCGCCCAGCTTTTGAAACTTGGCCGGGTCTTTCAGAAACTCGATTATCTCTCGCAGCTCCTCCTTGGCCTCCTCCGCCCCGGCTACGTCCTGGAAGGTCACCTTGGGCCGATCGCCGGACAGGAGCCTGGCTCTGCTTTTCCCGAAGGAGAAAAGACCCTTGGGGCCCCCTTGCATCTGTCTGATCATGAAAAGCCAGAACACGATCAGGATTATCCAGGGAAGCGAGGTCAAGATTATTCCCGACCAGTTGGTGCTGGGCGCCTCGGCGTCTATCTCCACGTTCTTGGCCTCCAGCTTCTCCAGAAGGGTGGGGTCCTCAAACGGGATGTGAAGCTCGAACTTGCCGAAAGTACCGGTCTGCTTTCCGACGGTCTTGGATATGTTCCTCACGAACTCGCCCTGAATATCCTTCTCCACCAGGGTTACCTTCTTGACGTTGGAGTCGTCCAGCTCCCGCATGAACTCGGTATAGGTGATGGTAACCACGTCCTTCTTGCCGCGAGAGTAATACTGGAACACCGATATCGAAACCAGCAGAAGAAAAACCCAGAAGATCAACGTGCGGGTTCCCTTCCTCCACCTGAACTCGTCCTTTTTTCCGTCCGGTTGTCTCCTTCCGCCCCTTGATGGTCCCGGAGGACGACCCCGTCCCGGACCATCGCCCCCGGGATCCCGTCTTGAGAGCACGTCAAGCCGGTTTCGACCTTTTCTTGGGAAAACGCTCTTCAACAGTTTAGTCATGCCGCTTCATCCTTCAGCTCGGCGATATAAGGCAGATTTCGATATCTCTCGCCGAAATCCAGGCCGTAGCCCACCACAAACTTGTCCGGTATGGAAAACCCCACGTATTTCAGGGGAATCCTTCTGTTTCGCCTCTTCTTCTTGCTGAGCAAGGTTACGATCTTCAGACTTTTCGGGTTTCTGGTCAGCAGGTTATTCCTTATGTAATTGAGCGTGAGACCAGAATCTATTATATCTTCCACTATTACTACGTGCCTGCCTTCTATATTTGTGCCCAAATCTTTGAGCCATCTCACCACCCCCGATGCCTGCATTTGGGAGCCGTAACTGGCCACCGCTATGAAATCCACCTCGTGGGGAATGTGAAGCTGCCTCACGAGATCGGCCATGAACACGAAACTCCCCTTGAGTATGCCTACCAGCACCGGATTCTTGTTCTTATAGTCGCTGGAGATTCTGGCCGCCAGCTCCTTTACCTTGTCTTTCAACGCCCCCTTCCCGATTACGATCTTAAGGTGATGTTTCACTGTGTCATGGACCCGGACTTATTACCCGCAGCTTCAGTATCTGCCTGGTTTTGGGCGTCACCTTGAACTCGTCGCTGATCCTGTGGCCCACCACCCAGGCGATTTTGCCTCTTGAGGTTAAGATGGGCACCTCATCCCGCAGGTGCCGCGGTACCTTGGCATCTATTAGGAAATCGGCAACGCTCTTGGTCCCCTTCATTCCAAAGGGCCTAAATCTGTCCCCTCTCCGCCGGCTGCGGAGGACGAAAGGAGGTTTCAGTTTCGCCCAATCCAGCAACGCGACGTTCGGGTCACGTGCGAAGGCAGCCTTCGCCGCGGATGGGTTTTCGAGAATTTCCGATCTCATCCTGATGTCCCATTCCTTCAGATGAAGCCTCCCGGGAAGCTTGACAAGGTGCTTTTGAGTCTTCTTCTCTTCCCGAAAGAAAACCACCTGGTTGCTACCGGTTTCGAACCAGATATCCTTGTCCAGCCCGATCCTCCTGCCACTCCTCTTCTGGCGAATCAGGTCTAATGCTCGATCCACCAACTCGAAGGAAAGCCGCTTGATGTCGCCTCCCAGGTCGCGCACACAGAGGCGAATCATCTCCCGCTGCAAACACGGATCATACCCTGCGAACTTCTTCAGACCAATCACCGTCTTGCCTTTTCTTGTTTTACCGATTTGGCCAAGGATCTGTTCGCTCTTTTTCTCAACATATTCGTGCTGGAGAGAGATGATATCGGCGGCTCTATTCAGTGAATCCACGATCCTGGGGTTGAACTCTTCCTTGATCTTCGGCAAAAGAAGCAGCCTGACCTTATTTCTATAATAGTCAGTCAGATAGTTGGACGAATCAAGTCTATATGCGATCCTGTGAGTTTTCAAGAACTTCTCGATTTCTACCCTCTTGATCTGTATCAAAGGTCGAATGATTCTACCTCTCTTGGCCTGAATCCCGGATAGCCCGGCGGCTCCTGCGCCTCTTAGAAGCCTCATCAGGAAAGTCTCCGCCTGATCGTCTGCTTGATGTCCCACGGCGATTTTGTCTGCTCCGATCCGATCGGCTAACTGCTCCAGATAGCCGTAGCGCACCTCTCTGGCAGCTTCCTCAATGCTCAGTTTTCTCTTTTTGGCCTCTTTTCTGACATCCACACTCTTGGAGAAGAACTTCAGGCCGAGACGCGATGCCAGCTCCTTGGCGAATTTCTCGTCCTGGTCTGATTCAGCCCCCCTTAATTTGTGATTCAAATGAGCGGCGCAGAGTTTGAGTTTGTACTCGGGCCTCAAGGCTAGCAGACCATATAGCAATGCCACTGAGTCGGGCCCACCGGAGAGTGCCACCAGAACCCGATCTCCCTTTCCCACAAGCCGGAAGCGAGTAATAGTCTCCCTGATTCTGTCTACGAAACCGTCTTTCCTCATTACCACGTAACGAATTCCCCTCACAGCAATAATACCGGCAGAATACGAACTTGTCAAACAAAAAGCGTCGCACACAAGGTGCGACGCTGCATTTCTCAGCAACTCCAACGCTGGTCGAGGCTACACTTATGCTCGACCTTCAGCTATCGGAGCGGGGCAAGCTGACCCAGCTCCTACCAAAGATCGTCAAGATCAGAAGCAGCCCGGGTAGGGCCCGTGCTTAAAGAGATGATTCAACAGATGGATCGCATCTCCCAGATCGATTATCCCGTCGCAATTGGCGTCCCCGGCCTCAAAGGGCTCTGGTGGGTCTCCTCCCTTGAACAGATAGTTCAGCTCGTAGACCGCATCCCCGAGATCGGTGATCCCATCGCCGTTGGCATCCCCGCAGACGTAGTCGGCAAGCTCGAAGTGAAACATGTCCCTGCCTACGTGGCCCAGCGAATCGGTTACCGTCACC
>CAYFQZ010000388.1:0-1651 GCA_964345305.1 uncultured Ignavibacteria bacterium
CCTTCGGTCTGAGCTCAGGGTCGAAGACTCACCGTCCCTGAGCGGAGTCGAAGGGAGGGAGCGTGGCTATCTCAGGAGATTGCCTCGTCGCCCATACGGGCTCCTCGCAATGACGTGACGTTAGTTACGTTCGTACTCATTAAAGGGACCAGAACCTAACGTAAGTTAGGTTCTGGCCAAAACCGCAAGACCTTATCCAACCGAAAGGATCTCGATGATCCAATCCCATCCCAAGATCCCTAATATGCCCCCGATCAGAATCAGAATGACAACCAGAGCCTTGAGAACATCTTGCCCTTTGATGCTTCCCAAGACCTGCGGATCTTTGGTCAGATATCCGCTGGCCACGAAAAGCTCCTCTCCGATTAAGGTGTAGTCGCAAGCCACGATGAAAAACGAAAGCTGGATGGACGAATCGGTGCCGGCGATCTGAAGCGCCCCAACCGAGTTTCCCGTCTCGGCAAGGATTAACGCCTCTGCCTCGAAGGTCCCGAAAAAGAGGTTGGTGGCGGGAAGCTGGCGGGTCATGATGCCGTCCACTGCCGCAGCATAACCGAACTGGCTCTGGGTCACGAAGAATATGTTGTCCGGATTGTATGCCTCGGGGTGCCCCGCCTTGGAATAGGCCTCGAAGACCACCTCCTGGGCTGTGGCCATAACTACCGGGTCATAATTGGGAAAGATCAACGGAGTATTGTATTCCGCCGTCTTCTCCGCTACGCTGGATAGGATGTTCATGGATGCCATGGTGGCCACACGATCCATCCTGCCCAGACCGGAGGAGTAGAGTATGGGTTTTCCCATCTCGGTAGCTCGTCCGATGGCGTTATCTACCGCCTGCAATCCTGCGATCGGCCTGACGTAGAGCTCCTTTGCCTTCCTCCCATATAGTATGAATCCCATGATGAAGACAAAACAGACAAGCACTCCCAAAAGGACATTTGTCCTTTGGGCATTGAACCATTGTCCTTTCGAGGTCACTGGTCCGGCGACAGCCGAAAACGAAACTTCATCCTGTCTGTTTGCCTGAAGCAGATAGAAATACTCTACTCCGTCTTCCACTTCCGTATCGACCAATACCGTGTCCGTCGAGGATACCTTGGCAACGGGCTGAAAGCTGTTTTCTTCCGCAGCTGATCTTAATATCCGATAGTCAATGCCGGCGGTATCCCCTAGCAGACCTTCAACGGTAAGGGTAATGCTGCCGCCCCTGTCATTGGGCGTATCCATTGCTTGTATCTTGATTGGAAGTCGAGCCGCGGAAACAGTTGAAGTTAAAACGAGAATAGTAATACAGATGGCGGCGACCTTGTGTATTAGCATCTCTATCCTGAGAAAGAGTCAGAGATTTCTTCGTAAGCTAAAGAATCGCTCCTGCTTGTCAAGGCAAAACTTGGTGTACGCGTCGCACACGGTGTTACTTGGTCACATCTGACAAATGTCCCGGGAGGGGCGGATGGGGGCACAAAAGAGAACGTAGCCTCCGAGCTTGTCGTGAGCCATTCGGTTCACGGCTTGCCTCGCACGGGGCGGAAACCAGCTAGCTTGGGTGCAGCCTCTTTGACCTCAGGCGTCAACTCACCAGGGAGAGAACGAGATGGCATCCGCCGGGCGGTTTTTTCCTTGACGCGGCTGGGGGGATCAGCTATTT
>CAYFQZ010000389.1:0-3694 GCA_964345305.1 uncultured Ignavibacteria bacterium
TTGGGGTCAAGTTCCAGCCCGGCCATCGGATCCCCACTGCTGATGCTAACCTTCTCGCAATGTGCAATCGCTTCGTCAAAGATCACCGGTACATCATCGGGTAGTCCCAATGGCGTGACGGCTCCTTGAACACAGCCGGTAACAGCAAGAATCTCTTCTGCTGTAGCGAAATGCAGCCGTTTCCATTCTTTGGGCAGGTGGGCACGCACCGCCTTTGGGTCGAGCCGTGCATGACCTGTTACGCATGCCATCACATAGCGGCCGTCCTTGTCACGCAGCAGAATCGCCTTGACCATTTCTTCCTTGACCACACCACGCTGTTGGGCCGCTGTCTCTACTGTGAAGACAGGCTCGCTATGGGGTAGCACACGGTAGGGGATTTTGTGTGCATCGAGTATATCGGTAATCTTACCATAGCTTGCGGCCCTCTCTTCAGCACAAGTCATCGGTGAAAGAGACTCCTCATCAATTACGACGTATACGCCGCGCCTGGTATCATCACAAATTGCAGATGGGCTCGACATCCTACCCCGTTTGCAATCCCTTTGACTGTTCGTGCAAACCGTGCTTCGCCAGGAGGCTATGAATCGGATAGTCAATGAATCCCTCATACGCTAACACGATCTTGTCAATATCACTCCGCAAAGCTTCGACAGGTATATCCGCTGGGGAAAAGGACCGTACCTCGGCCGTGTTGTTGCAGGGATCACCATGGGGTGAAGCACTACCGGCGACGACATGCCCTCTGAACCAGAAGGTGAAGAACCGTTGGTCCTTGATTAGAGCCACGAGTAGCCGCTCGACGCGGACCTTTAGCCCGGTTTCTTCCCAAAATTCTCGCACGGCGGCTTCCGACCAGCTTCTCGCCAGCTTTATATGCGCCGCCGGGGATCCACCAAAAGGTTTCAAGGCCAGGGTGGTTTGCTTGAGGCTTTCTCCTGATCAGAACAACATCGCCGTTGACATCCGCCAGTGTGAACACACCAGCTTCCCAAGGGCCGTTTCCCGTGACGTCCTCAACTCTGAAATTCGTCAGCGCTGGTGCTCCATATTGTTCGTAGAGAGAAGTGACTTGCTTGCGTATGTCCATGGTTCGAGAAAGCCGGGTGAGAAGCAGTGTTGCCGACGCTCTCTTCTCCTCAGAAATCAGGTAGGAGCGACCGCCCATCAGAAGCGAGACAAGCCGCCCATAAGCCATCATTGCAGCGCCCTGGCCAGCCTGTGATCACCCAGTTGGCTCATCCTACTATGTGGTTGCTATGATACCCGTATACTCTGGCGGGTTCCCTGGCACCGGGCTGCAGTGGCAGCGGGCAAGACCGTCTAGCGTGGAAGGGTGACCGCCCCGCCGACCATACTAGGCCACTTGCGAGTCGCCGCAACGCTGTTATTTACCGTAAGCTGTGCTAACCAATTGCTGGATACTAATGATAAGCGCATCTTGATATTTATCGAGGTTCTGTCTAGTGACCTTGACATAGCGGCCATGTGCACCTATATCCCCAATCGTCTTAATCTTCCCAAGAGCAGGCCTTGCTGTTTGCTCTATGTGCCAGTAGGTATCAGCTGCGTCAAGGTACTTTTCTATTAAGCGTCTAAGGGATATAATCTCTCCATGAGAAGGTAAATTAATACCAGCAGCCGGAAATCGTTGGTGAAGAAAATCCAATATCTCATTGATTCCTTGTCTTGCTGAGAGCAGCTGCTTCCCAGTCAGTTTTGTAGTCCCACCTCTAGCGAGTTCTTGTGTTTCAACTAACATGCCAAATACAGCGGATATGTTGTCGGGTATGTCTGGAAAGCGTGAAGTGATGTGTTTCCAATTACTCGGTGCTGAGTAACCTGTGAGAGGGCTTCCGCCCAACGAGACTTGCACGTCATTGAGAGCGGTTTCTAGCTGTGGGAAATCCTCTTCGAGAAACCGGCGTATTTCGGAAGCAGTTGGCTGTTCGGAAACCTGGGATGACGGTGAGAGGCGTCCAACCTTTTTAATATCACTGAGCTTGCCCCTGGCATCGAAACTGTCAATAATGAGCATTTCAATTAGTCGCCTGACCATTACTGCACAAGCATCATACCAGCCTTTTTCGTAACACCCATTTGCTTGTCGCGCAATTTTTTGAATATAGTCTTTCGCACCGCCCACGATTTCCATTGAAAATAGCTTCCCTGAAACGGATTCGCTGTTTTCTATTTTCGGAATCGTCCAGGAATAAACAACACTTCGGGCATTTCCCTGGGTTTCCCTTCTGGCAGATATTAAGCTATTTCTGAACGCTGACAATGAATCATCTGGCACTCGCTCCGGATAAAGTTCTGAATCCCACACCTCCGTAATATCATGCTCAAGCATCTCATCATAAATACAGAGTACCTCGAAAGTCGCATCACCACATTCTCGACAAATCCAAAGCCGATACCGCCGCTTCTCCTCAAAAACAGCTTCCGCCGGCGGCGTAGCTTCCCCAATCACAATAAAACGCTCACAAGAATGGACAGCCTTTAACTTGTGATGGGTATCACCCCCGCAGGTATTACAATATATTCTCTGGCAAGCATCTAACTTCAAATCAGCCATAATATTCCTCACTCCCACTAAGCTAATCAACGTACTTTACGTCATTTGTCAGACCTAATGCCTCCAACCCAAAAAGCCGCCTTGACCAGGCGGCCACCCTATGCTACAATACCACTACCTGTCCGGGTGGCCAATTCACCTGGCGGGACACTTCCCCTCGTAGGCAGACAAGGGGCTTTTTTGTTGCGACAGTTCAATTCTCGCTGTCCCCTGTGCAAAAACAAAAGCCAATCCCCTCCTACCTTACAAAGAAGATTGGCTCTAATGTTTCACGCTCCTACCTCCTACCCTGACTGCCGGCTACGACGGAGCAATGCTATTGTGCCTTCGTTGCTTGCTCACCTTCCGGCTCGTCCGGTGATACTTCAGCAGCAGGGGCTTCTGAGGCCGACTCCTCCTCCAGACGGACGATCATCTTCTGCAACTCGGCATTGATCTGAGTCAGGGCAGCCAGCAGGTGGGGCCGAACTTCTTGCCAGGTATGCGCCCCGCTTGCACGGAGGGATTCGGCGGCTTTCTCTGCCTCCCCACGTATCTTTTGTGCTTCGGGCGAGGTGCGGGCTTCTTTGATCGCCCGGCCGATGTGATCAATCATCGCTTCCAGGCCGTCTTCCATGCTCTGCACATGTCCGCGGGTCTCCTCGCTCTCCCAGGCGGTACGGAAAGCCTCAGCCAGGCTTTCGCCCAGCGCCTGGAACTGCCGGCCGACTTCGCGCCAGGCTTCGTCGGTTGTTCGCTTCTCGTTCTTTTCGGTCATGGTCCACCTCTTTCTTGTGTCTGCCCTGGCGGACGCTTCGCCGGGCTCGTTGGGCGTCTAGAGATGTAGGTATTATATCACGTGTGGGTGGAGAGTGCAAAGGTGTAGGGCTCTAGTTTCCAATTAGTTGAAATTCAAGTTCCCAGTTCATCCACTGCCTCCCATAAGATGATACCTCGCTGCACTTGTTCGTAGAAGGCGCGATCATTCTGCTTCATCGTTGCCAGTTCCTGATTGCTGACGATCACTGGCTGCACTGGCCGCTCAAGCCTGTTATGGCTGATGAGGGCCATCACCTGGCGGCGGTCTGGTGCCAGGACAAACAGGTCCACATCGCCGTCAGCCGCGTCGGTGCCCTG